>NZ_JBEZCX010000027.1:74544-82242 GCF_040647835.1 Micromonospora sp. NPDC049240 | reverse complement strand
ACGTCCTGTTCGCCATGCTCCGCGACAAGATTCCCTACCAGCCCCGCCCAGCCACGCCGATCGCCGCTTGACGAAACCCATAGGGACACCCCCCCGGAGCCATTGAGATTTGGCCAGGCCCTCGGACGGCGGCAGAAGAGCAAAGGGATCCCTCGGCACAGTCAGATCCCAAGACGTTCGATCAGCATCTCGATGTTGGGCGCAACCTCGATCCAGTCCGCCGCTGTGCTGAGGTAGATCACCGACGGCGCGGCAGCCGAAGGTCTGTAGTCCAACGCAAACGGCTGGTCAGGTCCGAGATCACCGATCAGGAGAGACCGGTCGGGATCCACGTCGCCGGGTGGGCTCTGCCGGTCCGGTTGACCGAGGTAGAACCCGCGATAGTCCTCAGGGATGTCATCGAGCCAGCGCCTGTTGGCCGTCATCCGGTTCAAGGGAAGGAACTGCGGGGCTACGGCGTCATCACCGAAGACTTCCCGGTACGTCGGCGACGAGCGGTCTGGAGCTACCCACCGACCCTGCTGCAGCACCCGGAGGAGCGCAGACGGGACCGGCAAGCTGTCGATGATCATGTAACTATCGTCGGTGCTCCGAGCGGTCCCCCACAAGACTTCGACGCACACCACCAGCGGCAAATCCGCGCATGCGCGGATCTACGCTTACAGCCATGGACGGTCGCTTCTATCGTCGTCGCTGGGACGAATCGCGCGGCGACGAGTTCGACGCTTGGGGACACTCAGTCTGGTACTTCGAGGTGAATGACGACGGTTGGCCGGTCCGGCAGGTCGAGGTGTACGACCACGGCCCGGTCCTCCGGCACGGGCCCGGACATGAGACAGACCGGCACGGCGGCCTCGGGCAGGCGAGCCTGGATGATCCTGAAGAAGACTGGAGCCCGTTCGTCGTCACACGCGACGCGTTCGAGCGCGTCTGGGACTCCGCTTACACGTAGCCCGAGCCTCAGGACCCGCGCCTCGCGGTATGAGCGGATGTTCGGACAGACAGTGCTGCCGGTCAGCGGGCCAGGACAAGCAGGGCCGTGATCATCGTTTGAGGTTCGATGGTGGTTGGTCGGTCGCTCACCTGCCCGTCGCCGAGTTCAATCACCCGCCATTCGCCGTCCACACGCAGGGCGAGGTCGACAGTGACGAAGGGCAGGCCGAGCCCGGCGATCATCGGTGCGATCGGGGCCAGGTCGATCCCGGCCGGCGCGGGATCGTGCGGGCTGTCGGGATGCGGTCCGATCAGGACGCACACACCGTCGACCCACCACGTGCGTACTTCGGCGGAGGTGAATCGCTCGAAGCGCCGCAGTACGAAACCGCCCACGAAGTCGTCGTCGCGCAGTTCCAGAAACCGCCTGGCCACGTGCCACGCAGCCGCGCCGTCATCCAGGTCGGGGATGAACGTCGCCTCATTCCAGTAGTGCTTCATCGACTTGCTGTAGTCACGCAGCACCGCCGGTCCCGCGCCCAGTTCGACCCGCGCGCGGTCGAAGTTGGCCCGGTCCGAGCTCGTGGTCCACACCGACGGTGGAGTGGCCGCAGCCAGAGCGGCATACCAACCGGGCAGCTCGTGTGCCCGCCGGTAGTGCTCAGCAGTGCTCCTCAACACCACACCGCGTTCGGCGAGCAACTCGGCGAACGCGGCGTACCGCTCGCTGCGCAGCATCCAGCCGCGGTATACAGCCGTACCACTGCCCGAGACCGAGGCGACCGCCCGTCGCGCGTCTCCGCCCCGAGCCAACGCATCGTGGTCGACCACCGCAACATCGATCCCAGCAGCACGGGCGGCCTGTGCCTCCGCCGCGAAGTGCTCGTCTGGGTGGCGCGGCCGAAGAGGGTTCGCGGGGACGAGAAGGATCACGCTCATATCCTGCCCCACGCGGCCGATCGACCTCGACCTGTTGCCCCGGCCGCCACCCGAAACGCGGCATGACAGTGAGCCGGGTTTCGACGTGTCGATCAACCAGCGTGGCCCACCGCGGTAGCCTGTCCGGATGAGCCGCGACTTCGCATTGATCCTGCGTGGTCTCGTGGCAAACCGTCGTCTCACTCCACAAGCGATGAGCCGTGCCTCTGGCCGAGCTGAATCGACCATCCGGCAACTCCTCAGTGGTGCCATCCCGCCAAGCGTGGAAGTTCTCCACGACATTGCGCCCGGGATGCAACTGCCGGTAGCCGACCTCCTGGTGATCGCGGGGCTGTCGGTCGACGATGTCTCCCCGAGGGAAGGACCTTACGATGCGAGCCAGGAGATCGGCAGCCTGGTAGCTGTCGCCAGCTGGCTTTCACGGGATCAGGTCCAGCAGTTGACCACGCGTGCGAGGGAACTCGGATCGAACGATCTTGATCAGGACAGTGCTCGACAGCGGTAACGCCGAGGGTGACCGAACGCGCGCCCGCTCAGCGGCAGATCCGGACGCACCACTACGGGTGTTCTCGATCAATCTCCTCTCTACTCCCACGTTGCCGCTGGGCCCGCTCGGCGATCTCATCGGAGAACCTGCCCATCATCGATCTGGCCCGGCCGAAAGCCTGCATACTGAAACGACCAGCGACACCGAAGCCCTCCGCGCCAGTTTCCAGCACCTTGTCCTTCACCTCAGCTCCGGTGTCGAGAACCTTGGCGCCCACCTCGGACCCGGTTTCGACTACCTTGTCGCGCACTTCCACGGCCGCGTCCAGCCATCGCCGGGCATCCCATGACCGGCGGTCGCGTTCGACGCCGAGCCGGCCGTTGAAATCGACGACGATGGTCGCGACGTGATTGGTCGACCGCACCACAGCGCGCGACGAGCTCGGATTGAACAGCACCTTCGCGTTGGCAGTGCCGGCGGCCGTGTCCATCCGGGCCATCAGGCGCTCGGTGGCGTGGGAGATGAGCTCGAGACGCTTCTGCCGGGCGATGCGGATGGCGACGCGGTGCTCCTCCAACTCTTGGGCGGACGCTTCCAGCACACGATCGAGTTCGAGCACGGCGACCGCGTCCTGGAGTTGGAAGCAGCGGGCCAGGACCGCGAGCCACTCCTGCACCTTGATTTCGGCTTCCTTCGACGTCGCGGCCAAGTCACCGACGTTGGTCGTCTCCAACTTCTCGGCGATGGCGTCGAGCTGCCGCAACGCGTACGCCTGGGTCCGGGCCAGCGGCACCGGGGTGGCCTGCACCTTCGACCAGGTGACCTCAGAAACCCTGCCCACCTGCTCCCGGATCGTCAGAGCCTCGTCGATGACGAGCTCCACCCCGATCATGTCAGCCACCACCGCGTCGGTCTGAGCGCGGAGCACGGCATCGACCTTCGCGTCAATCACGGCGAGATAGTCGGTGATCTCGTCCATGCTCTGTTTCATCGCGAGTTGCGCCATGAGACCAGCGGCACCGGTCAGGATCGCCGGGTTGGTCAGCATCGCGCTCGGGGTTCGCACGATCTCGAGCAGGCCGGTGATCCTGCCGTGGTCCGTCAGCACGGCACGGCTGAGACCATTCTCCGAGCCGCTCATCAGGTTGTACTTCTTCATCGCCTGGGCGGACTCCGCCGACAGCTGGACCCAGCGACCGGACTGCTCGGAGATCTCGGCCCCGGCTTTGGCGATCTTGGACCCGGTACCGAGGGCGCTGCTGAGCCGTTTCAGCCCCAGGTCTTTCGACGGCAGCCGCTCTTGGGTGAGGAAACGATCGACAGCCGCCGGATGCCCGATGATCGCCAACCCATCGCCGTCACTGATCAGCTGGATCTCGTTCTCCAACGTCTTGCTCCTTGGAAGTGGGGCATGCATCGGCCCCACGCTATGTCGGCTTCATCAGCCTCACCATGGCCCGCTCGTCTCGATGATCTCGGAATCGGAGGATGTTGTGCGGCGTGGGTCGGCGGACGTAGTCCGCAGGCGAAGGCAGGGCTGGTAACGACGGACCGCAGGCCATGCGCGAGTATTGGCGTGCAGGCGCAACGACGATCCGTAAACAACGGGGACATCACAAGCGCCGGCATCCACTGACCGGGCCTGAGCCAGCTTGGCGACCACCGGGGAGGCCCGTCACGGCGTTACGTAGTGCCGGCAAGGCGACCACAGCGCAAGCCGGGATGTATTCAACGGCGCCACCGGCCAACCGGCGGAAATTGCTGACCGTCGGCCCGGCACCCTACCGCCGTACGCGCGCCGGTCGACTGGCCACCGGCCACCGGCGCCCGTCCGCGACCGTGCGGACGGCCGGAAAGGCGTTTCTCCGACTGGCGTTCGCTCCGTAGGATCTCCGGCGATCAAGGGGGATGAAACGGTGGGCGATTTCCAGCAGTTCGTGGCGGATGTGAGTTCGCGTCTGTCCGCCATGTCCAGGGGCGAGTTGTATGTCGTCGGCGACGGCCTCGACCGGGACTCACTCTGGCTCACCTTTCTCGAGTCCTTCCCCGCCGGCACCAATCTGCGGTTCCGTGAGCGATCCGAGTACGACTGCTCGACCTGCCGCGGTTTCATCAAGCACTTCGGCAACGTCGTCGAGATCCACGACGGGCGGGTCCGTACGGTCTGGTCCGGGGTGTCGGCGTCAGACCCGGTCTTCTCCGTCGTCGCCGCCGCTCTGGACGAGTTCGTTCTTTCGCTGCCGTTGTCCACCATCTTCCGGTCCACTCAGGCGCAGTACGGGACGAAGACCACCCGAACGCTGCGCGACGGTCAGGTCGAGGTGTGGCATCACCTGCACGGCCGGGTGGAGAAGCGGCATCGCGTCGAGGACGTCGGCGCGGCACAGGGCGACTTCGCCGCAGCGGTGCAGGTTTTCCAGCGCGGCCTGGCCGAGTTGACCCGGGACGCTCTGGACACCGTCGTCGACCTCATCGACGACAACGCCCTCTACCGGGGCGCGGAGCATCGTCGGGCGGTGGTCGAGTTCCGCTCGCTGCAGAACCGGTGGGCCCAGGCGACCGGCCGACGTGCCTTCGTCTTCGCCAACGCCATGAACCCGGCGGCCCGGTTCCGCAACACGGTGATCGGCACCCTCGTCCAGGATCTCTGCGCGGGCGTTGACCTGGAGCGGGCGGTCCGGTCGTTCGAGGCGAAGGTGGCGCCGCAGAATTACCAGCGCCCCTCGGCGTTGATCACTCCGAGCATGGTCAAGGCCGCCATGAAGACCATTGCCGAGCTGGGCATCGAGGAGTCGTTGCAGCGACGGTTCGCCCGGCTGTCCGACGTGTCGGTCACCAACGTGCTGTGGGTCGACAACGACACCCAGGCACGGATGAAGGACGGCATCGAAGGGCTGCTCATGCAGGCGGCCACCACCCGGTCGTCAGGTGCGCTCCGCGACGCGAAGCCGGAGGAGATTCCCGTGGTCTCCTTCATGAAGGACGTCCTGCCCGGCGCCGCCACCATCGACCTGTGGGTCGCCAACTCCTACGAGCCGCACCTCGTCAGCCTCACCACCGGCCGGCATCCGGCTGCTCCGCGGTTGTTCAAGTGGGACAACGATTTCGGCTGGTCGTACGGCGGCAACGTCACCGACTCGATCAAGGAGAGGGTCAAGCGGGCCGGCGGCAACGTCACCGGCAAGCTGCGGGTGAGCCTGTCCTGGTTCAACCACGACGACCTGGACCTGCACGTGTACGAGCCCAACGGCGACCACATCTGGTATCAGGAGAAGCGCAACAAGCTGGACGTCGACATGAACGTCAGCGCTCCGCTCTCCCGCGAGCCGGTGGAGAACGTCACCTGGACCGGCCATGTCCCCGACGGTGAGTACCGGATCGAGGTCAACCAGTACCGCAAGCGGGACAGCACCCAGGTCGGCTTCGTGATCGAGACCGAGAGCAACGGGAAGATCGAGCATTACCGCCACGAGCGCGCGGTCGGCCACAAGGAAACCGTCGAGGTGGGCCGGATGACGGTCGTCGGCGGGGTGATCACCGCTTTCCAGCCGGGTAGGGACGTGCAGCCGGGCAGTGCGGCCAAGGAGTTGTGGGGCATCACCACCGAACAGTTCGTACCGGTCTCCACCATCATGTACTCGCCGAACTACTTTGACGACAACGAGGTCGGCAACCGGCACTACTTCTTCATCCTCAAGGGGTGCGTGAACGACCAGCCGACGCGGGGGATCTACAACGAGTTCCTCCGCAGCGACCTGCAACCGCACCGCAAGGTGTTCGAGGTGCTCGGCGACCGCACCAAGTGCGAGCCGACCCCGGATCAGCTTTCCGGCCTCGGTTTCAGCTCCACGATCCGCAACTCTGTGGTCGCCAAGGTGACCATGACCAGCGGCCTGCGCCGCCTTGTCAGCATCCAGTTCTGATTCCGTACTCAAGCATTTCAGAGAGGCCACCGTGACCATCTTCGAAAAGGCCACCCGGGAGAAGTTCCGCTATCCGTCGGCCAAGGGCCTACTGACCACGGAGCAGTTGTGGGAGCTTCCGTTGACCGCCAAGTCCGGCTTCAGCCTCGACGATGTGGCCAAGGCGGTCAACGCCGAGCTCAGGGCCGTCGACACCGAATCGTTCGTGGCCACCGAGGCCAATCCGGCCAAGGTAACCCTGGAGACCAAGCTGGAGGTCGTCAAGCACGTCATCGCCGTCCGCCAGGCGGAGGACCAGGCGGCGAAGGCGGCGGCGGCCAAGAAGCTGGAGAAGGAGAAGCTGCTGGCGGTCCTGGGCCGCAAGCAGGACGCGGCCCTGGAAAACCTGACCGAGGCAGAGCTGCTGGCCCGAATCAACAACCTGTAGCCCGGGATGATCCACCGCGGAAACACGCCGCGATCGCCACGCCATGCCGTAAGCCGAGACCATCGTGCCCTCCTCCGAGCGGAAGCTGCCGAAGCAGGCTGAGAGGCGTCCGGCCATCCGGGATGCCGGGTCGGTGGACGCCGCCGGGCGGGGCAGGATGTCGTCCGTGCTGCCGGTGGAGCGCGGCAGCACGGACGCCTTTTCGATCAGTCGTTACGGTTTGGCTGCCGGGGTCCCGGCAGTGGTGGTCAGGTCCTGGGTGATCCAGGCCGCGCCGATACGAGGCAGGTAGGTCTCCTGGACATGACCACCCGTGGCGTTGATGGTGAAGACGCTGGTGTAGCCATCATGTGTCACCGTGACCGGCCGACCCGCCATCAGCGGAGTGCCCGGGTCGGCGGTCAGGTCCTGTGCCACCCACGCCGTGCCGAGACCAGACAGGAAGGTCTCCTGCAGCCGGCCACCGGTCGTGGCGGCGAACACGCTGACGTAACCGTCATGCACGACCGCTGACGTTGCCGGCTTCACCGCGCTGCCCGGCAGCGACTGGGTCACCCATGCGGCGCCCATCCGAGCAAGGTAGGTCTCCTGCAACTGCCCAGCCGCGGTGACGGTGAACACGCTGACATAGCCGTCATGCGTCACCACCGACGGTGCCTGCGCGACCGCCGCCACGCCGAGGTCCTGCGACACCCAGGCAACGCCGATACTCGCCAGGAAGGTCTCCTGGACCCGGCCGCCGGTCGTCACCGCGAACACACTGACATAACCGTCGTGCGTCACCACCGACGTGTACGGCGCCACCACCCCACCCGGCAACGGCTGGGTCACCCACGCCGCGCCCAGACGGGACAGGTACGTCTCCTGGATCTGCCCGGCCGAGGTAACCGTGAACACGCTGACGAAACCGTCGTGGACACTGACCGACGGCGTCTGCCCCACCGCGACCGCACCCAAATCCTGCGTCACCCACGCACCACCGACACGGG
>NZ_JBEZCX010000027.1:0-74447 GCF_040647835.1 Micromonospora sp. NPDC049240 | reverse complement strand
GGCCAGGAACGTCTCCTGCAAACGCCCGTTCGAGGCATTGACCGTGAACACACTCGTGTACCCGTCATGCACCACCGCGATCGGCTGACCCGCCACCGACGGCGTACCCGCCACCACCGACAGATCCTGCGTCACCCACGCACCACCAAGCCGCGCCAAGAACGACTCCTGCAAATGCCCGTCCGCCGCGTTCACCGTGAACACACTCGTATAACCCTCATGAACCACCGCCTGACCCGCCGGCACACCACCACTCGAGCCGCGGTTCAGCCACTGGTCGACCGTCTCGCCGCGTAGGACGCTGAGTAGAGCCTGCTTGTTGTCGTAGCTTTCGACCTTGTCTCGATCCTCACTTAGGTGAATATGCCATAGATGGGATGAGTCGGATGACGCTGCGCGATGGTAGCGAAAATCCCAGCCCTCGACGGTCGTGTCATTGTCGGTTTGGCCGAAGAACTCTTTCCACCCGTTCAGGCGCGGATCATCGGCGTTCTGCCCGGAAGCCAGCAGGCGGTTGGAGAACCGGGCGATGTTGCTGTAGTTCGATGCTGCTGCCGTAATTCCTGCCGGAAGCCTCTTGTCCGCGTTTGGATCGACCTGCAGGGAACTCAAGGCCAGGCTTTGAGCCTCCGGAAACGTCCAGTCATAGGCAGCGGCCTTGTCTGATGGGCCGCCTTTGTCCTCGGCGTCCCGGACGGAGTAGTTGTCTGAGCTGTTTGCCGCTCGGGTGTTGTGGTACCCGGGCTTGTCGGCGTAGATGCCGCCGTTCTGCGAGCCGGGCTGAAGCTTGAGCAACTCCTCCATCAACCACCAAGAGGCCGAGGTGATTCGCGACGGGTTCGGGTTTGCAGCTGCACTTGCAGGGGATGCAACGACAACACCTGCGAGAAGTGCTGCCGAGGCAACGGTGGCAGCACAGAAAGAGCTCTTGGTTTTGCCGGACGTCAGGACCGATTTGAACGTTGCGCTTAGCGCTCTGAAAAGAAATCTGAGCACGTTGGACCGTCTCACTGCCTCTCCTTCGAATTCTAGCTCTGCCGCCCCGAACCGGGCCGTGGCCGCCATGCCCGAGGGCGGGTCAGCCCACGAAGCGGATATTGTCTTGCGTCGATCAAATTCTGATATATGTGCGGTATGCTGCCTTCCAGGGCGCCGCGGGTACCAGGCCGGCGGGATCGGATTCGTTGGGGCACGCGCCGAGTTCGCAGCGGTCGCCGGGGCGGCGAAGATCAGCGACGTCGCGACTCCACCCAGGACGAGAGCGGTGGCCCGGAGCCGGCGATGAGGACTGGCGAGATCCATCGATTCTCCCTGATGTCGGACCGGCAACGCCGGTGACTGGGAGAAGAATCGCGGGCCGTACATGAACGTTTCTTGATTCGGCCCTGACCGGCCGCCGGGCCGGTGGGCGCGCCGGGCGGGGTAATCGAGGCGTTGGCCGCTGGGGCGCCCAGGGCGAAATCGCCGCTAACTCAGTGGACCTGGTGCTCCTGGGTCGTCGGACCACTCCCGGTACGGAGCATCGCGAGGCGCAGGTCCATGAGCTTGCGCCTGACGTCGGCGGCCTCGGCGTAGCCGAGATCCACCAGGATCTTCAGAGCCTGCAACCATGCCACAGAGGCAGCCTCATGGTCGTTTGTCGCATGCCGGACGTCGCCCAGATCGACGAGCACCCGCGCATTGTTGTACCGGTCGACGCCGCGTTGAAGCAGCGCCAAGGATTCCTCGTACGAGCGGCGTGCGTCGTCAAAGCGTCCGAGCTGGTGCTGGGCGTACCCGATGGTGTGCCAGGTGGCCGCCTGGCTGTTCGGATCTTCGACGGCGGAGGACAAGGACAACGCCCGCAAGCCGTGTTCGATAGCGGAATCCGGGCGGCCCATGAGGGTCAACGTCCACGCCACGCTGCCCCAAGCTGCCGCCTCACCCGACGTGTTGCCGGCCGCGCGGTACAGATCGGCGGCGAGACGGCCCTCGCGGAGGGCCGCGGGATAGGCTCCCTCGCGTGTCAGCACACTGGCAAGCGTGCCGTGGATGTTCGCCTCAGCGCTCCGGTCCTCCAGCTCAGCCTGAAGGCGGACGGCCCGCTCGAGGTTGATCCGCGCCTCGGCCGACTTTCCGATACGGCTCAGCCCCATCGCGGCACACAGTAAGACCAACGCTTCACCAGCGCGATCGCCGTGTCGTACTGCCGCATCGAGGGCGGCCTTCATCGCATCCTGATGGTCCTGCCAATAGCCCCCACGGATCAGGAACGTGGAGAGCGACCAGCCCAGCAACCAGACATGCCGGAACGCGCCGGACTCCGCCGCGCGTCGTAGCGTGCTCATCAGCACGCGATGTTCGGCCGCGAACCAGGCCATCGCGCCGGCATGATCGAGAATTTCCGCGACTTGGGTGCCGGGCGAAGGTTCGCCCAATGCTCGTGGCAGCTGGTAAGGGCTCATCGCTATTCGTGCCGCGCAGCTCGTGTGCAGGTAGTGGTCGAACAGTCGCCGCTCGGCCAGGTGCTGCTCGGCCGCGCTCTCCTCGGTGCCGGCCAGTTCGACCGCGTAGGCCTGGAGCAGGTCGTGCAGCTTGTAGCGCCCGGGCCGATGTTCCGAGAGCAACTGGGCGGTAGTCAGTTCGCGGATGAAAACTCGGACCGCCGGCACGGGGACTGCCAGCAAGCTTGCCATGGCGTTGGCGGTGATGTCTTCGCCGGGATGAACGCCCAGGAGCCGGAACAACCGCGCGGCCGGGGCGCTCAAGATCCGATAGGACCAGGACAGCACGCTACGCGCGTCGGTGGCCGGGTCGTCGCTGGCGAAGGCGTCGAGGGCGTTGCCGGTCTCACGCAGCTCGGCGGCCATGACGGCCAACGGCACGTCCGGTCGCATCGCCATCCGGCTGCCCAGTACCGCCAAGGCCAAGGACAGTCCGGCACAGCGCGCGATCATCTCGGTCAGCAGTTGCGGTTCCTGGGCGCCCCGGGCGGCCCCGATCCGGTCCACGACCAGGCTGCGTGCCTCGCCATCATCGAGCAGATCCAGGCATACCAACTGGGCACCGTATGTCACCACCAGCCCCGCCAATGGGTTACGGCTGGTGATCAGGGTGACGCAGGACGGCGCTCCCGGCAGCAACGGCCGGACCTGTTCGGCGTCGCGGGCATTATCCAGTACGACCAGAGTTCGCCGGCCGCTCATCAAGCTCCGGTACATTGCGGCGCGGTCGTCCAGCCCGGCGGGGATGCGTCCCGCCAGCGTGCCGAGAGCTTCCAGAAAGCCACGTAGAACCGTCGCGGGGTCGGCGATCGTGCTGTCCGCGCTGAACCCGTGCAGGTCGACGTAGAGCTGGCCGTCCGGGAAGCGGTCGGCGTTCTGACGGGCCCAGTGCACGGCCAAGGTTGTTTTGCCGACGCCGGCGGTGCCGTGGATCGTGGCGATCATCGTGGCGGTGGGCTGGTTCTCCGCCTCCGCGAACAGAGCCGCTAGACGGGACAGGTGTGACTCCCGTCCCACGAAGTGCGTAAGACCAGTCGGGATCTGGGCCACTGCCTCCGGCTTGGGGTCGGTCGACGGCAATTCACCGCGGAGGATCGCTTGATGTACTTGCTGGAGCTCCGGACCGGGCTCCATGCCGAGTTCCTCGGCGAAGACGCGCCGGATGGCTGTATAGCGGTCCAGTGCTGCCGAATCGCGTCCGGCGGCGTGCATCGCCCGCATCAGCAGCGCGAGAGTCGACTCGTTGAAGGGATGCTGCCGGCACAGATCCTCCAACGGTCCCACTGCCTCGGCCCCCTGGCCCAGGTCGATCGAGGTCCGTGCCCAGCCCGCCACCGCTCCGCACCGTTCCATCTGCCAGGCGTCGCGTGTCTGTGTCGCCCATTCGCCGGCCACTCCCGCAAGCGGCTCTCCGCGCCACAGGTCGATAGCTTCCCGCAACAGCCGCGCCCGGTCGGGTTGACTGGTGCGCGCCGCGGCCGCCTCGCCGACCCGCGAGCGGAACAGCAGTAGGTCCACATCTCGAGCGTCCAGGTCCAGCACGTAGCCGGCCGGCTGTTTGAGCAGTTGCGGCCGCCGGCCAGGCGAGCCGGTGGGCAGCCGGGCGAATACGCTACGGAGCCGGGTGACATAGGTGTGCAGGACGTTGCGGACCTGGGCCGGACGTTTGTCGCCCCAGACACGGTCGGTCAGGACATCTGGGCTGATCGGTCGCCCGGCATCGACGAGGAGCGCGGCGAGAACCGCACGTTGCTTCATCGGGCCGATGTCAACCCGCTGGTCTGCCTCCCACAGTTCCACCGGCCCCAGCAGACGAAATTGCATGATCCCCCGATGCGCCTACTCGTTGCTGGTCGCCCCCATCTTCGCAACACTGCCCGCCCGGCGCTGGGACAACGGCATTGACAGGAAAGTATCAATGAGTTATCGCAATATCCAGGGCGCGATCCCAGGGCCTTCGCAAGGTCGAGATTTGACCGTTTTAGGTGAGTCCAAGGAGTCGTGGGGATCGTTACGGATCTTGGCCGTTTCGGCGTAAGGCTGGTGCGATCGAGGTGACGCCGTCCAGGCGGAGAAGGTCGACCGTGGTGTTGCGCAGGGTGGCCAAGTCCGAGAAGAACGCCGGCAAGCTCCGCAAGGCACTCGATCCCTACCTGACTTTCGCCTTCCAAGGTCGACCGTGCCGGCGCGAACGGGCGGATTGCCTGCCGCAGCGCGGCAGCACCGAGCCGGTCGAACCCAGGGCCCCGGCAAAGTCATCAGGTGATGCCGAGCAGTGCCAGCGGGCGGGTGCTGTCGCGGGCGTGAGAATCAGACGACGGTCCGGTCCCACTTCTCCCCGCCTTCCTGAATGACGAGCTGAGCGCAGTCCGGTGGCAATGGCCGCACGCCACCTCGGGAGCGGCTCACCTTGGAGCTCGCTGAACGGCGAGCACACCACCACCGCCGACTGGCCGATCCGCATGTCCGCCGCCGTCTTGATGTGGCACGGACATGGTGAGCACCGGCCGGCCGAGGTTGTTGCCGGTCGGCACTGTGCATCGGCAAATCGGCGAGCAGGTCCAGGGACGTGAACGGGCGAGCCTTGAGTGCCATCAGACCCGGTTGGTGGCCGACAGCAACCGGAACGATGGTGAGCGGTATGCGCGTCGGAGCATCCCAAACCACTCACATTTGAGCCTTCCGGCCTGACCTTGCAGCTCAGAGCGGGTACGGCGGACCCGAAGATCGATGAGAGCTGGTGACGGGGCGGACGCCGGCCCAGCCGCGACCCCCGATGCAGGGCGGACGGAAGTAGGCGCGCGCGTTCGCCGCGACCAGCTCGGCGGCCGCGCCAGCCGGCGCGCCGCACCACAGCTAGAGGAACTCGTCCTGGTGGTGGCCGTCGAGCCAGACGGTGGTGAACGGCTTCTTCCCCCGACGAACCAGGTCGGGGTGCCGTGGCTGAGCCGCTCGCTGACCTCGCGCAGCGCCAGGCAGGCCCGCCGGATGCGCATCGATCCAACGTACGACAAGGGGACGTCGGTCGATGGCGCGCGTGTCCTACCTTGCAGGATGGATTGTCTGGAGGTGCGCATGCCGCAACCGAGGCGGGCCGTGCCGCTGCTGACCCTGGCGGCGGTCCTGACCGTGGTCCGCACCCTGCTGACCGAGGAAAGCCGCCCCGATCCGCGCGCGTTCCGGCGCTACGAGCCACCGGGAGAGCTGAGCCGCGCCGAACGCGACTACCTGGACTGGGCGCAGGGTCACATCGCGTGGGTCGTGCGCACGGCCCGTGTCCGGGCGATCCGGCACCGGAGCCTGGCGTTCACGTCCGGGCTGTCAGCGCTGGCGGTCCCATTGGCGCTCGCGGTCGCGGCACCGACCTGGGTGCCGGCGGTGCTCGGGTTCGTGGCCGCCGCCGGGCAGCTCGGGCAGCAGCTTCTGCGGGACTGGGAGCAGTCGCTGCTCGGGCACCAGGAGGCGGTCCGGCTGCAGAAGACGCTGCGCGTGTTCCACAGCGAGTCGGACGGGCCGCTTCCCGCCCCCGAGTTGACGCGACGGTTCCGTGCCTTCCGCGACGCGTTCGAGGCGACCAAGGAGGAGTACGGCGGTCAGATCCTCGCCGTCCGCGGCCAGGAGCCACCGCCGGTGACCGCCGCGCCGTGAGGCCGTGGACACATCGGCCGCGGTGAGTTCACGGTCACCGCGCATCGATGCTCCACGAGGAGGACGCCGCGCCCCGGCAACCAGGGTCCGCACGTTCGACGCAGTGCTGGACATCGGCCGGCGCTCGATCCGCTGGCCCGGACGGAGGGCCGACTCGTCCTGCCCCGCGTGCCGGCGCGGATGCTCGTCGACCGCGTGCGCGTGTACCGGTGACCGGCAGTCAGGCGACCGCGCCCGGCGCGATCACCAGAGTGCACACTTCCCGCCTGTCACAACACCGTCATTACGCGTATCCAGGCGCCCATCAATGGTTGCCTTTTCGCGTCCGGTGACGTCACTGCCGGCTGGCGAAGGGATCGGCGATGGGGCTTTTCGCGCGAACACGCGGGGCGACCCGCAGGTTGACCTGCGTATCGACGCTGGCGTTGCTGGTCGCGGTGGGCGGTTCCGCCGCCACTGCGTACGCGGCGCCCTCCGCCACGAACCTCAGGGCGTGGCAGGCGGAGATCACGAACGTCCCGCACCCGACGGCGAAGGGCTGCTTCACCGCCGGCTACCCCCGACTGAACTGGCAGAAGTCCGAATGCGTCGCCGCACCGGCGATCCCCATGACCCCGAGGCGCAGCATCCGCCCGCTGGTGGTGGGCAACGGCAACGACATCTCCGCCCAGGCGCCGAGTGGATTCATCTCCGAGTCGTCCGGCACGTTCGAGAACATCGTGAACGTGACGAGCGAGAGCTCGCCCATCGCCAACGCCGGGCCGCCCGTCGCCGACGCCTACACCCTCCAGATCAACACCGACTTCTTCACCAGCACGGCCTGTGCCGGATCACCCAACCTCGGGTGCCGGGGCTGGGAGCAGTTCGTCTACGCCAACAACGGCTCCAGCGGCCAGGTGTTCATCCAGTACTGGCTGCTGCAGTACAACGCGGCCTGCCCGGCCGGCGGCTGGACCCAGTTCTCGTTCACCGGCGACCCGGACATCTACTGCTACCGCAACAGCCCTGGCGCGACCGCCGTACCCAATCAGCCGATCACCAACCTGGGCGCGCTGCGGCTCACCGGCACGGTCAGCGCGACCAGTGACAGCGCCACCCTGTTCGTCGGCTCGACCGCATACACCGCGGCGGGCTCCAACTCGGTCAACGCGGCGGCCGGCTGGACCACGTCGGAGTTCAACGTGTTCGGCTACGGCGGCAACAGCGACGGCGGAGGCGCGGCCACCTTCAACGCCGGCGCGTCGCTCAACGTCCGCACGAGAATCACCTACGGGGGCACGGCGGCGCCCATCTGCGCGGCCCAGGGCTTCACCGGCGAGACCAACAACCTCAACTTCGGCTCACCCGCGCCGGCCGCCACCGCGCCCGGCCCGGCGGTCGTCTTCGTGGAGAACACCGCCGGCGGCGCGGCGACCAACTGCGCGGCGGCCTCCGTCATCGGCGACACCCACCAGCACACGTTCGCCGGCCTGCTGTACGACTTCCAGGCCTCCGGCGACTTCGTCGAGGCGCAGGCCGGCAGCGGCTTCGAGGTGCAGACCCGCAAGGCGTCCGGCGCACCGGCCTGGCCCAACGCCTCGGTCGACCGCTCGGTCGCCGCGCGGATGGGCAGCACCAAGGTGGCCCTGTGCGACGGCAAGAGCCTCGTGGTGGACGGCCGGACCAGGGACCTTCCGTCCGACGGCGCCCTGCATCTGCCCTCCGGCGTGGACATCCACCGGATCGGCAACATCTACGTGGTGACGGACGCCAGCGGCAACAGCATCCGGGTGACGGTCAACAGCGGCTACATCGACGTGTCCGTCGGCCTCGGTACCTATCCGACCCCGGTGGTCGGCCTGCTCGGCAACCCTGACGGCGACCCCAAGCGCCTCGCCGCCAAGGACGGCACGCAGTTCGCCATCCCGCTCAGCTTCGACGACCTCTACCAGCGCTTCGGCGCCAGTTGGCGGGTCACCCCGACCCGGACCCTGCTGGCATCCTGCGGCGCGGTCGCCTCGGGCAACCCGTCCGCGCCCTTCTTCGCCCGCGACCTCAACGAGGACCTCCGCAAGCGGGCGGAGGCCACCTGCCTGCAGTACCGGGTCCGCCAGGAGTGGCTCGACGCCTGCACGCTGGACGTCGCGGTGGTCGGCGGCCGGGCCGCCCTGACGTACGTCGGCCTGGTCCCTCCGGTCGTCAACGGCAACCGGTAGCGGCGACGCCGGGGGCGGCCCGCAGGTCGCGGGCCGCCCCCCGGCGGGGCTGTCGTTCTATGCGCGCTTCGTGAAGGTGGAGCGCGCCCACAGGTAGCCGACGAGCGCGATCGCCACGCACCAGGAGGCCGCGACCGCCGGGTCGGTGGTGTCGGGGCGAGCTGTCAAGCAGCCCGCGGATGGTTTCGATGATCGGTGTGAAGGGTTGGTACTCGGCGAACTGCCGCAGGCCCGGTCCCATCTTGTCGGCCGGCACGATGGCGCTGCTGAAGAACGGCAGCATGACCAGTGGTACGGCGGCCATGCCCGCCGTCTCCGGCGACTTCGCGAACAGGCCCAGCGCGACGGTGAACCAGCCGGCCACGATCGCCAGCAGCAGCGCGAGGCCACGACGTCGATCAGGCGTTCGCTCATGCGTCCACCATCGTCCGGCCGCCCCGTGGGGCCGGCTGGTGGAACTGCGTGGCATCGAGATCTTCCTGTGGGCCTCACTGCCCGCCCGGGGCTACTGGCCCACGGTGCCGGACCAGGCCACCGTCGCGTGGTCCGTGCCGAATTCGACACCTGTCATCTCGTGTGGTTGACCGCGACCTCCTTGCGGATCACCTTGGCGAGCTGGTCGGCCCGCAAGCCGTGCGCGGCCAGCGCCTCGTCGGCACTCCCGCACACCGGGATCTCGTCGAGCCCGATGCCGCGGAACACCGGCGGACGCCCGCCGGGCAGTTCGAGTATCGCGCGGGCGAGCATGTCGGCCTGGCCGCCATGGTCGTACTGGTTCTGTACGACGAAGATGTGGCTCGCACCGGCCACGCAGTCGGCCAGCCAGAGGCGGTCAACCCGGTTCAGCCAGGGCAGGTTGAGGACGGTGAGGTCAATGCCGTCGGGGCCGAGTTGTTCGGCTGCCCGCAGCAGCTCGGTCAGGATCACTGGTCCGGAACCGATGGCGAGAACCGGCCCGCCCGGGCGGATCATCGACCCGTGGCCGGTGACCAACGGCGCCGCCGGCAGCGTGGTCATCTCGGGTGAGCACGACAGACTCACGAGTCGCAGGTAGACGCTGTCGCCGGTCGTGCGGCAGTAGTCCACGGCGGCGCGGGTCTCCTCTGGTCCGGCGGGTTCGAGCATGATCAGCCCTGGTATGGCGCCGAGTGCGCTGATGTCGCGTACGCCTTGGTGGGAGTGTCCGGGGCCGGCGGGCAGCAGGCCCGCGAGCGAGGCAACGTAGACAATCTTGCGTTTCTCGGTGGCGTTGTTGTAGATCTGCTCGTTCGGCCGTGCGTGCAGGAAGCAGGAGAAGGAGTGCACGAACGGCACGAGATTGCTGGCTGCGAGCCCGCCCGCGATGGAGACCATGTCCTGTTCGGCGATGCCGCACTCGAAGAACCGGGTCGGGTGTGCCTCCACGAAGGGCATCAGGCCGGTGTCCACCATGAGGTCGGCGTCGAGCGCGACGATACGGTTGTCGGTGGTCGCCGCCTCGGCCAGCGCGTGTCCGTAGATCTCTGGCAGCTTCGGGCCGGCGGGCAGGGACACTCGGAGGGCTGTCACGGCCTCCGGCCGTAGTGGGGCGAGGCCGTAGCGGGCGAGCAGTTCGTTGGCCGCGCTCAGCATCTCAGCGTACGCGCACCCGTGGTCTTCCGCCGACGGTGCGCCGCTGTGGAAGCGGTAGCGCCAGGCGGTTGGGGGCATCGACGTGGCGGCGAAGGTGGCGCAGCCGGCGCCTTTGACGGTGTCGGCGATGAGGACCGCGGGCCGGTCGGGCCAGCGCTGGTGACGCTCGGCCAGGGCGATCTCGATGGCGGCCGGGTCGTTGCCGTCGCAACGGGTCACGCCCCAGCCGAAGGCGCTGAACTTGGCGGCCAGGTCGCCCAGGTCGCTGACGGAGGACACCCAGGTGTCGGACTGTATCTTGTTGTGGTCCACCACCACGGTGAGTTCGCTCATGTGGTGGTGGACGCCGCCTGCCAGCGACTCCCAGTTCTGGCCTTCCTGCAGTTCACCGTCGCCGGTCAGGACGACTATCCGCGGGCGACGCCCGGCCAGCCGGTTGCCCAGCACCAGGCCCTTCGCCTTGGAGATGCCCATTCCGAGCGAGCCGGTGTTGAACGGCATGTGCGGTGTGTTCACATCGGGGTGGCCGGGGAGGCCGTCGAGTCGGCGCAGCCGGTGCACCAGGTCCTGGTCGAGGCGGCCGGTGCCGATCAGCGCGGCGTACAGGCCGGGAGCGTCGTGACCTTTCGACGAGAAGAAGACGTCGCCGCGGTCCTCGTCGAGTTCTTCCAGCAGCAGCCAGGCGACCAGGTCGGCCGCGCTGAAGCTGGAGCCGAGGTGCCCCGAGCCGGCACGGCCGATCATGTAGAGCGTATTGATCCGGTTCAGGGCGGCGAATGCCCGGGCCCGGTCGTGGCGGTCGGCGATGCCGTCGATGACGCGCCGGTACTCGGATACGGGCAGCCAATGCAGGTCAGCCGGCATGTCTCCTCCGAAACGGTGGGTGCTCTCAGTAGGAACGTCAGGGCAGGAAGCCTCATCGGGAGGCCTGCGATCTCGCTGATTGTCAGGCCGCTGCGGCCGAGCCTGCGAAACGTCATGGGTTGCACCCCGCGCTGATGGCTTTGGATTCCCGACCCGGCTCATCGCCCACGACGACCGGCTTGGTTCGGCACGTGCGGCGTTTCTGATCTGCGCATCGGCCATCTCGTCGGCTCCTCGCGCCATGATGGCCGCTACGGCGGCCAAGGGTCGTTCGGCGATCTCCCGCAGCACGGCCCCGACGGCTTCGAACAGGGCGATGCCGTCGGGCAGGTCGTCAGGGTCGTGGTGGATCGTCGCGGACATCTCGCGCCAGCTTCCCGCGAACAGCCGGATCCCGGTGTTGTGCTTGACCGGCGCCGGTTCCGGCGGGAATGCCTCCCGCAGCGACAGGGGCACGGCGCGGAGGCTGCCGAACGGCAGGCGACCGCCCTCCGGGAAAGGGGCGTTCACGGTGAAGCGTCTCAGTTCCATCGTCGTGTCCAGCCCGCCGAAGTCCGGCAGAGCCCATCCGCGCATGAACGGCGCGGTCCGGTTGACGGTGATGAAGTCCGTCATCCATGTCGCGACCGGGCCCGTCGCCGGCCCGGGTGAGCAGGTGATGAGCGTTTCGTACAGGGGGCCGATCGGTGCCGGTCTGTCGACTTCGTGGCCGTGCCGGAGGTAGGTGATGGGGGCGAACTCGGTACCTGCCGAACCGGCTATGACCAGGGTGAGCGCACCGAGGAAGGCGAGCGGGCGGGATCCTCCGGTCAGCTGGCACACCGAGGCCAATGCCTGGATGAAGTCCGGCGGGAAGTCATGGACGTGGCGCTTGTCCGCCCGAATCTCCCGCCATGGCCGCCATCGGCAGCCCGGCATTTCCAGCGGGGTGAAGGTCCGTGCGAGCGGTTCCCAGAACTCCCTGGATGCTGTGCGTTCAGCGGTGTCGGCGAGTTGTTCACGGACGAACGGCAGGAAGTCGACGTCGGGCCGGGCTGTCTGCTCCGCGCCGGGCACATCGCCAGTGGCCAGCCGCCCGTAGGTGCGGCCCAGCCTGCGCATCCACGCCATTATGCCGTAGTGGTCCATGACGCTGTGGTCGAACATCGCGCAAAGAATGTGCTCGTGTTCATGGAGGCGGGCCACGAGGACGGTGCCGAGGGGGCCCTCCTGCATGTCGTTCAGCCCGCGGCGCAGGTCGCCGGTGAGGTGCCGTAGCCGCCTGCCCTGACCGGGCGCCCTTCCGAGGTCCACCGTAACGACGGGCACTCCGGCCCAGCTGGCGTCCGGCACCAGCACGAACCGGTCTCCGCTCCGGCGCAGCCGGGTGTGCAGAACGTCGGTTCGTTCGACGAGCAGGTTAATGGCGGTGACGAGGGCGGCCATGTCCACTGGGCCGTCGATGCGGTAAGCGATCGTCACCGTGGGGAACGGTGGTCGCCGAGGGTGGCCCTGCTCATCGACGCCGGCTCTCAGGCAGATCTCACGCTGAGCGCCCCAGGCAGCGGCGTCGACGGATCTGTCAGCCCGATCCTCCACATTCAGCATGGCGATTTCCACATTCCTTCTTTCCGGGAGATTACCAATCAGCTCTTCGACAGGACAGATGGTGCAACTGCGTACGCCGCCGCACTTGAACGGCTGCGGATCGGCTCCATCAGCCAGCCTGCGGAACCCACCGCGCCGACACCGAGACCGACGCCTCACACCCGCGGTGAGTGACGAACGGCTCGTCGATGGAGGAGGCGTTGAGCAGCCGCCAGAGGATGCCCCGCGGTGACTGGTCGGCCGGCCAGTCCGGCCGGTCCACCACGCCCCACCGGCGCAGGGTCTCCAGAAAGAAGGGGTCGGCGGCCACCCAGCGCCCGCCGACCTCGACCTCGATCCAGATGTGCCGGAAGGGGAACAGCGCTCCGAGGAACAGTCCGGCTGCCGGGCGCGCGTTGACCCCGGCTGCCGCCGCGGTGTCGAGCAGGTGCTGGCAGGCGAGCCGACAGTTGGCGAGGCCGGTTCTACGGACGAACGACAGGTCGTTGGAGAGCTGCGGCGGCAGTTTGTAGAAGGTCAGCCTCGCCGCCGCCGCGAGCACGGGATGGAACTCGGCGCCGAACCGGATGGCGTGGTCGCTCGGTTCGGCCTGCAGCACGACGGAACCCCGGGCCGGCTCGTGCTTTTCGTCGATGCGCGAGACGGGCGTGAAGAGGTCGCTGAGCGCGAAGTCGCAGCCGTCGCGGTGTCCCGGTGCGGGGCACCGCCATTCGACGGTGACCAGGCAGTCGGCGCCGCCGGGCCGCCGACGGCTGGCGAGCGCGTGTTTCCACTGGCGCATCGTCATGGCCTGCGGCGACCTGAGGCGCAGTCCAGTGCTGATGTTCTCCAGGTCGAAGGCGTCCAGGCGCAGCTCGCCGCCCCGCCTCTGGTGGGGCAGGCCCAGGTCGATCAGCTGCGCCAGCAGGTCGGCGCCGATACCGAAGACCCGCCGCGCTTCCGGTGCCCCCGCGGCGAACCGGCGATAGGCGTCCGGCACTTCGCGCAGCCTGCTCATCACGACCTGGGTCGGATCCTCAACCGTCGACAACGGGTTCCTCCAGTTCGATGGCGCTCCGGATGCGCAGGGCTGGAGCGTATGCAGATTCCTTGCCGCGTGGGCATGCGATGCGCGAGGTCGCCGCAGAGCGTGGCAGCACCCGAAGCTGCACCGCCAGAAGCGTGCTGTAGGCCATTGATGAACAGCACTGGCCAAAGAGGTCGGTGGAGGTACGGTGAGCCGCAGCGGCATGCGACAACGGCCCCGGTGTGCCGGAAGAATCTGTCAAGAGCGCGATAGAACGGACAGCGGTGCAGGCTGCCGAGACTGCCTGCCCCATCAAGGGGAGTAACGGTTGGATTCGACATCTGAGGCGTCAGCGCTGCTGAAAGTCAAGATTGGCACCTCCTGTTATGTCTACGACCTCGACGATGTGCTGGCCGCGGCGCAGGAGCTCCGGTCGGCCGTACCCGCCGCATCACGGCTCTACTATTCGCTGAAGGCAAATCCCCATCCGGTGGTGGCCGGCGTGCTCGCCGACGCCGGATTCCGGGCGGAGGTGAGCTCGATCGGAGAGTTCGATCAGGCCTGCCGGGCGGGATTCACGGCGGCCGAGGCGCTTTACACCGGACCGGGGAAGACCGAACGGGACCTGCGCGACGCGATATCGCGCGGGGTACGCGTATTCTCCTGCGAATCCGTCGACGAAATACGCTGCCTGGACCGGCAGGAGGTCCCCGGCGGCGACTCACTTCAGGTTTTGCTGCGAATCAACGGAATGGAGTCGCACAGCGCCGGCAGCCTACGGATGGCCAACACCGCCTCCCAGTTCGGCCTGACTCCGGATCGCCTCGAGGGGGCACTTGCGCAGGCCAGGAATGTGCGCGTGGTGGGCATGCATCTCTACACGATCTCCAATGCCCACGATGTCCAGGCGCTGATCGACGAGCACCTGTTCAATCTCGGCGCCGCCCATCGGCTGGCAGGCGAGTTCGGCATCTCGCTCGAGGTGCTGGACCTCGGCGGCGGTTTCGCTTCGCCGTACGCGCGGCCGGGTGAGCGCCCGGACTACCGCGCCCTCCGCCCGGCCGTGGAGGCCGAGGTGGCCGGGCTGGGCCTGGCCGACACCACGCTGGCCTTCGAATCCGGTCGTTTCCTGGTGGGCGGCAGCGGCTCATTGCTCACCGAGGTCGTCGACGTGAAGCAGAGCCATGCGAAGACGTTCGTCGTGCTGGCGAGCGGCATCAACCACCTGGGTGGGATGTCCGGGCTGCGCCGCCTGCCGCCGGCGTCGGCGGTGTTCGAGAACCTGATGCCGTCACAGGGCGAACCGGAGACGGTGACCCTGGTCGGTCCACTGTGCACGCCGACCGATGTGCTGTCGGCCCGGGTCTGGATGCCCAGGCCCCGGATCGGCGACGTGCTGCGGGTTCCGAACGTGGGCGCGTACGGGTTGACCGCGAGCCTGGTCGGGTTCCTCGGCCACGAGGCGCCCGCTGAGGTGACGACGAGGGCCGGTGAGGTGGTGACGGTGAGCCGGCTGCGGCTCACCCGCGAGGAGGAGCGGGCGGACGGGTTCAGCGACTCCGCGCAGGACATCGCGCATCGGATGCAACCGCTGCTGGCCCAGCACGCCTCGGCCGCCGACGCATCCGCACGGTTCCCCGAGGAGTCGCTGAAAGCGTTGCGGGCGAGCGGGCTTCTCGGGCTGCTCGTTCCGCGGTCGTACGGCGGACTCGGCGGCGGTCTGCGGGACCTGGCCGAGGTCGGGGTGATTCTCGGGGCCGGCTGCACGTCCACCGCGATGATCTGGGCGATGCACTGCCAGCAGGTCGATGCGGTCGTGCGCTTCGGTTCCGCCGAGCTGCGGCAGCGCGTGCTGCCGGAAATCGCCCGGGGTGCGTGCTACCTCGGCTCGGTGACCTCCGAGCGGATGAAGGGCGGCGATCTGCTCACCAGCGCCTCGGCTCTGGTAGCTGACGGGGAGAGGTTCTGGCTAAACCGGGACGCGCCGATCGTGACCGGTGGCATGCACGCGGACTCCTATCTGGTGACGATGCGGTCGGCACCGGAGGCATCGCCGAACCGGGTGACCCTGGTCTGGGCCGACCGTGCGTCGTTGACCGTCGAGCAGCGCCGCGAGTGGAACACGATGGGCATGCGGGCCACCGAGAGCGTCGGCCTCACCCTCCGGGGCTTCGTGGACCGTGGCGCGGTGATCGGCGAGGAGGGCGGTTTCCGGGCGATCGCGCTGGAGAGTTTCGTCCCGGTCGGGCACATCGCCTGGGCCGCTGTGTGGCTCGGCGCGGCCCGTGGTGGCCTGGCACGGGTGGCGACGAGCATGCGCAGCCGTGAGCAGTCGAGTGTGCCGGCCGCGCAGTCGGATCTCGCGCAGGCCAGGCTGGCCGACGTGCGCACCAAGCTGGAGGCGGTCAGCGCTTATCTGTGGCAGGTAGTTGCCGAGGTGGAGCAGCTGCGGTCGGCGCGGCAGCGACCGGACGCACCGGCGACGCAGATCCACCTCAATACACTGAAGGTTCTCGCCTCCACACTCACTTACCAGGCCGTCGACGAGTGCGTCCAGCTTGTCGGCCTGGCTCACGGTTACCGGCGCGACAGCGAGCTGCGCCTGGAGGCCGTTCTCCGCGACCTTCGATCCGCGAGCCTGAACCTGTCGAACGATCGTCTTCAGGTGACGTCCGGTGCGCTCGGGCTGGTGGACACGAGTGTGCGGCTCGTCGCGCGTTCCGGATTCCGATGGTGACAACTCTGTGGGGCGACTGATGACAACCACGTGGAACGACTCCTTCGTCGAGACGCTCCGGGAGCAGATCCCGCAGCTACCCGCGACGGGTGAGCTCTCCCCCACCGCCGACCTGTACAACCTGGGGCTCGACTCGATGGGCAGCGTGCAACTGCTGCTTGCCCTCGAAGAGGCGCTGGACATCACCATTCCCGACGAGCTGTTGACGGCGGACTCGTTCCGTACGGTCACCAACATCTGGGAACTGGTGCAGGCCGCGCAGTCGGATCAGAACCCGTGCGACTCCGGATCATGGTGACGCCGAGGATCCGGGCGCTCGCTGACGTCGGCGAGCTGCTCGCCACCGCCGCACAGCGGTGGCCCGCCCGGCCTGCCGTGCGGGACCTGGGCTCCCCGCCGGTGACGTATCGTGAGCTTTTCGACCAGGTAGCCACGGTCGAGGACTGGCTCCGCGCCCAGGGAGCCGGCCCGGGGGCGCGGGTGGCGGTGATCGCGCACAGCCAGCTCGCCACCGTGGTGCTGATGTGGGCCACGTTGCGGATCGGCGCCGTGTTCGTGCCGTTGAATCCGGCCGCTCCCGCCGCCGCACTGACGAGCATGGTGACCGATGCCGATCCGGTCCTGACTGTCGGCACGCCCGGGGCGTTGGCGGACTGGCCGGAGGTGGCCGGCTCCGCGGCCCGGACACCACGATTCCCGACGCCGCCGGTGCCCACGGGCACCGGGCCAGACGACCTGTGCATGCTGCTCTACACCTCCGGTACGACGGCTGTTCCGAAGGGCGTCATGTGCCCGCACCGCAGCGTGCGCTACGCCGTCGAGGCCATTCAGGAGCGGCTGCGGTACACCGCCGAGGACGTCGTGTTCAACCGGTTGCCGCTTGCCTTCGACTACGGCCTGTACCAGGCGTTGCTGGCGGCTCACGCGGGTGCGTGCCTGGTGCTGGCCGGCCCGGGCAGCGACACGATGCTGCTGCGCTCGATCAGCACCACCGGGGCGACGGTGCTGCCGCTGCTGCCGACGATCGGCGGCATGATCGAACGGCTGCGTCGACGGTCCGCTCCGCTCACCGGCATACGACTGATCACCAACACCGGGGCGGCGATGCCGGAGCAGATGCGCCGGAGCCTGCGGGACATCTTCCCCGCGGCCCGCCTGGCGCTGATGTACGGCATCACCGAGTGCAAGCGGGTCACCATCATGGAGCCGGACGGCGACCTGGCCCGCCCCCGCTCCACCGGCCGGCCGCTGGACGGGCTCGAGGTCCTGGTCAGAGATGCCGACGGTCGGCCGGTGCCGCCGATGGCCACGGGTGAGATCTTCGTCCGCGGACCGTCGGTCATGGCCGGTTACTGGCAGGACGACGAACAGACCGACGCCAGGTTCGTCCGGCTCGCCGACAGCTCCGAGCGGATCCTGCGCACCGGCGACTTCGGCCATCTCGACCACGAGGGATATCTGTACTTCGAGGGGCGCCGGGACGACATCTTCAAGCACAAGGGCGCCCGGATGAACTGCCGGGAGATCGAGTCGGCGGCGGAACGAGTATCCGGCGTCGACCTGGCCGCGTTGCTCATCCCGGCCGAAGACGACGAGCCGATGGTGCTGGTGGTCGCCGGCGAGTCGGTGGATTCAGCTTCGGTCCTGGCGGGGATGCGGCAGCGCCTGGAGGCAGTCAAGATCCCGGAGGTGTGTGTGGCGGTTCCGATGATGCCGATTACACTGAACGGGAAGATCGACAAGCGGAGGCTCCGCGAGGCGCACTGCCGGTGAGCGACGCCACACGGGTCACGTGCCGTCCGGCCGGGCCGCGGTCAGCTGCTCCTCCAGTGCACCGAGAGTCGGTGCCGCCAGCAGTGTCGAGAGTTCCACAGAGATCCCGAACTCGCCCTCGATGGCCATGCTGAACTGCAGGATCTTCAGCGAACTCAGACCGAGCGCCAGCAGATCGTCGGCGGCGGTGACGTGCGCGACCCCGAGGCCGTGCAGGAGCTCCACGAGCCGTCCGGGGCCGGGCTGTGCCTGCACGGTCATGCGCCCCTCACCTCCACGTCGATCAACGCCCACGAGTGGGGTCCGGTCGCCGACAGCGCGAGCCGATCCCCCGGCTCGACGTCGCCGGCCCTGGCCAGGAGATCACAGTTGACCAGCAGATCCGCCGCGAACGTGTGGGCGTGTTCGGCGACCGGGCCGACGAGCAGCTGCTGCGCGGTGAACCCCGCTGCGCCCCCCATGAACTTCTGTGCGGACAGCCGATAGTTGCTGAACAGCGCCCGGGTGAAGTCCTTCGGGCTGCGGGAGGACTGCGCGACGGCCTTGCGTGCCAGTTGCACGACCCGTCGTTGCGCGCCCAGGCCGGCCGAGCCCGTACTGCCGGTGATGTTCACGCTGATGGACACGCCGTGGACGGCGAAGGTGGGCGATCCGGCGGCCGGAGCGTCTCGCGTGGCCAGCGCCGCGGCGGCGCCGTCGCTGAGAACCGACAGGCCGTCGGGCATCATGCGCCGCCGGGACCCGGCCCGGTCTACCGTGATCAGGAGAACGGTCGGTGATGTGGCGAGCAGGCCCCGCGCCGCCTGTACCAGCAGTCCCAGGTTGCCGCAGGCGTGGCCGCCCACGAGCAGCACAACGGAGGACGGACATCCCAGCGAGCCGGCCAGGCGTGCGCCCGCATCCGCCGCCGAACCACCCAGATCCGACTCGGTCGCCCAGACGACGACGTCCGGGACCGCATTCGCCGCGGCGAGGGTGCGTGTACCCACGTCGGCGGCCAGGGTGACGACGTCGCCGGCCGACTCGCGGAAGGTCTCAAGGAGATCCTCCTTCAACTGGGGGTCGGTGCACTCCGATTCGCCCAGATCCGTGACCGGTCTGGCGTCGCCGTGCAGATGCGCAATTGCCGACAGATACATAGCCAACCCTCGATAAAGTGGCGGTCCGCCGGGAGATCCTACCGGCGGCTGCCACGACGACGTCAAGCCGATCGAACCGATACACAACAGCGAAGAGCGCCGATATAATCAGCTCCGACCGAACCGGCCTGCAGGTCCACCCAGCGCCCGCTCAGTGCCGCTATTCGCGACCGGTAACGCTGCCCGGGTCAATCTCCTCAGCATCGAAGGAATCTGTATGGACTTCTATGCCGTCTCCCCCCGGCTCCGGAAGCCGGATCCATTCCTGAACGCATTCGAGCAGACCATGGAACTCGCGGACGCGCACGGCCTACGCGGCGTGCTCCTCTTCGACGGCAACTCGGTTCCCTTCAGCCCGTGGGTGCTGGCACAGCACATCCTGACCCGGACGGCATCGCTGCTGCCGTTGATCGCGGCCGGCCCGGCCTACGTCGCGGCGGAGGACGCGGCACGGACCATCGCCGGCCTGCACCGTCTCTACCGCCGCTCGGTCGCCGTCAACCTGGTGGCCGGCGCGGAGAGCCGAACCGGCTCCCACGCCAATCGTTATCAGGCTCTCCTGGATTTCTCCCTCACATTGGACGCTCGCCTTGAGCGACCGGGCGAGAGCCGGCCGATCGCGACGCGCTTCGTCGCCGGCCATTCCGCGGATGCCGGCAGACTCGCCACCAAGCTCGGTGCGTCAAACCTGCGGATGCTGTCCAGCACGCTCGACGCCGGCGTCCCGGCCGGCTGCGGGCTCAATTTCGGCGTAGTGACCCGGCCGACCAGTGATGAGGCGTGGGCCGCCGCCAACGATTTGTTCCCGCACCGTGCCGACACCGCCCGGTTGGCACGCCGCGCCGCTTCGATCACCGACTCACAATGGAAGACCGAAGTGCTATCGGAGAGCACCTCGGCACCCGGATATTGGCGGGATCCCGCCCAGTCGCTGAGAGCGGACGCGCCATTCTATGTCGGTTCGTACAACGATCTGGCCCGCCTGTTCGCGCAGTTGCGCGGCGCCGGCGTATCCGCCGCGCTGCTGGATCTGCCGCCGTCGGCGGACGAATACGCTCACCTGTCGCGGGCGTTCGCGGTCTCGGCGGACCTCAGCGCCGGGGAGAGGTAGCACACGATGTCGTCATCGTTGCACACCCGGGGTGCCGGGCCGCGGCTCTCCCCGCTCGCCGACGCGGACCTGCGGTCGATGCTGCTGATCCGGCACCTTGAGGCCAAACTGCTCGACCTGTTCGAGCGGGGCGCGCTGAACGGCACCACGCACACCTGCCTCGGGCAGGAGTACGTGCCGGTCGCCGTGCACGGGCTCCTCGACACGCGCGACTACGTCTTCAGCAACCACCGCGGCCACGGGCACTACCTTGCCCGGTACGACGATCCCCGTGGCCTGCTCGCCGAGATCATGGGCCGGCAGGGTGCCGTCTGCAACGGGGTGGGCGGCAGTCAGCACATCCTGCGCGACCGGTATCTCTCCACCGGCGTACAGGGACAGAGCCTGCCGGTCGCCGCCGGTGTGGCGATGCATCTGCGGCGCCGCGAGCCGGGCAGGCTCGCGTGCGCCTTCATCGGTGACGGTACGTGGGGCGAGGGCGCGGTCTACGAGGCGCTGAACATGGCTTCGCTGTGGCGGCTGCCGCTGCTGGTGGTGGTGGAGCACAACGGCATCGCCCAGACGACGCCCACCGGGATGCAGATGGCCGGCACGATCGCCGGCCGGGCAGCGGCGTTCGACGTCTCCCACGTGCGCATCGAGTCCAAGGACGTGGGCGAGATCCGCAGCGTGCTTCGGCCGATGGTGGACGAGGTCCGGTGGCGGGGACGGCCGGCGGTGGCCGAGTTCGTGACGCACCGGCTCGGCCCGCACAGCAAGGGCGACGACACCCGAACCACGCGGGAGATCGCCCACGCCGGTGAGCAGGACTGGTACAGCGCGTACGCGCGAGCCTTCGCCGATCACTGGCGGGTGCACGACGCGGCCGCCCGGGAACGGGTCGACGAGGTCACCGCCGAGGTGAGCGCGCTGCCGCCCTCTCAGTGGAGGCGCCGGTGAGAGTCGCCGACAACCTGAACCTGGCGCTGCGCGACCTGCTGGACGCGGACCCGGATGCGTACGTGCTCGGGGAGGACATCGTCGACCCGTACGGTGGGGCTTTCAAGGTCACCAGAGGACTGTCCCAACGGTTCCCGGACCGGGTGCTCAGCACGCCGTTGAGCGAGGGCGGGATCGTGGGTGTCGCCGCCGGGCTGGCACTGGCCGGCAACACCGCGGTCGTCGAGATGATGTTCGGGGACTTCGTGGGCCTGGCCTTCGACCAGATCGCGAACTTCGCAAGCAAATCCGTGTCCATGTACGGCCGTCCGCAGTCACTGCGGCTGCTGGTGCGCTGTCCCACCGGCGGCGGTCGCGGCTACGGTCCCACGCACAGCCAGAGCCTGCAGAAGCACTTCATCGGGCTTCCCGGCTTGTCGCTGTTCGAGGTTTCTCCGTTTCACGACAACCGGGCATACCTGCCGCAGATCCTGTCCAGCGGCGAGCCGGCCATCCTGTTCGAGGACAAGGTGATGTACGCCGAGCAGATGTTCTCCGGCGGCACCGTGGACGACCTGTTCTCGTACGACGTCGCCGACTCGGGGGTGGCCCGCGTCTTCGTCCAGGATCCGGACGCCTTCGACTGTGTGCTGATCTGCCCGGGTGGGGTCAGCCACCGGGCGCTGTCGGCTGCGCGCAGCCTGCTGCTCCAGGACGAGATCACCTGCCAGATCCTCGTTCCGCACCGTCTCCACCCGTTCGACGTGACGCCCCTGCTGCCGGCGCTGCGCCGCGCGTCGCTCGTCTGCGTCGCAGAGGAGAGCACCACGGGGGGCACCTGGGGGGCCGGGGTGGCCGAGCACATCTACCGGGCACTCTTCGCCGAGCTGCGCCGGCCGATCCGCCTGGTCAGCTCACTGGACAGCATCATCCCCACCGCCACCCACCTCGAACGTGCCGTGCTCGTGCAGGACAACACCATTCGCCAAGCCATCGTGGAGAGTCTTCGTGATTGAGATTCGCGTGCCGAAACTCAACAATAACGACCGCGCGTACATCCTCATCGACTGGCTCATCGACAACGATCAGGAGGTCGCCTCCGGGGAGGCGATCGCCGCGCTGGAGACGTCGAAGGCGGTCGAGGACCTGCTCAGCGCCGACGACGGCATCCTCCAGCACCTGCTTGCGGCCGGCGCCGAGTGCGCGCCGGGTGATGTCATCGCGCGGATCGTGCCGCCCGGCACCGGTGAGATCCCGGTTCCGGCCACCGGAGCAGTGGAACCAGCGGAGCCGGTCGGGCAGTTCGTCACCGCACCAGCCCAGGAGTTGATCGACAGGCTCGGCATCGACCCTCGGTCGGTGCGCGAACTGCCGGTCAAGGTGGTACGCGCCGCGGACGTGGAACGGCTCGCCGCGTCCCGGCCGCAGCACAGCGACGCGCGGCTGCACACCCTGCAGCAGCACCAACGGGCGGTAGCGGAGACCGTCAGCCTGTCGCATCGCACCATCCCCGCCGCGTACACGGTGATGAAGGTCGACGTCGGCGCCGCGCGGGCGGAGGTGAGGCGGCAGAGCATGAGCCTGAGGGCGCTCGTCGACCTGCCGGATCTGCTGATCGCCGCGGTCGCCCGGCTGCAGGGCGATCATCCGCTGTTCTTCGCCAGCCCGGTGGACGACCACCGGGCACGGTTGTCCGGGCAGGCGAACGTCGGCGTCACCATGGACGCCGGAACGGGCTTGTTCGTCCCGGTGGTGCACGGCGCCGCTGACCTGTCCTTCCGCGAGCTAGTCGCCGTGCTGGGCAGGTATCGGCAAGCCGCGCGTACCGGCCGGTTCCACGCGAGCGACCTGAACGGCGGCAACATCAGCGTCACCCTGCACAACGACGAGGACGTGGTGGTCGCGGTGCCGCTCATCGCGCCAGGGCAGACCTGCGCGCTGGCACTTGGTGGTCCGCAGCAGGAGGTGACGGTCGACGGCGAGGCGGGGGTGTCCGCCCGCACGGTCATCCACGTTGGCCTGGCGTACGACCATCGGTTCATCAACGGCCGCGACGCGGTGCAGTTCCTGCGCGGCGTAAAGGCGGCTGTAGAGGCGCCCGCCGATCTGGTCGGGAACCGGTGAGCCGTGCCACGCCGGCGGCGCAGAGGTGGCAGCAACCGTTTGCAACACCCCCGAGGGATCGCCAATCCGGGGACCGAAATTTTGCCTCCTCTGACCGGTAATAGGAGCTTCTTGAGGCCACCCGCCGCCGCCGGAGATGTTGACAAGTGTGCAATCGATTGCACTACTTTGGTCGTCTGCGGGCTGCGTCGTCGATCGAGGAGGCCGAGCGTGTCTGCCATCATCCGTGGCGTTGCTCATGGTTGACGTGACCCGTGTGGAACTCCTGCGGCCCCTCGACGAGGCCACCCCGGGCCGTCAGACCCTGCCGATCCGGATCCTCCAGGTCGGCGCCGGCAGATTCCTGCGCGGCTTCGCCGACTGGATGGTGCACCGGGCCAACGACGCGGGCGTACTGCGGCACGGCATCGTGGTCATGAAGATCACGCCGCGGCCCGACCTGGTCACCGGCCGGCTCGCCGAGCAGAACGGGATGTTCCATGTCGTCCTGGACGGCGTCCGCGACGGCCGCCCGTTCACCGAGACGACCCTGGTGACGGCCGTGCAGTCGGTTGTCGACGCCCATCGGGACTGGGACGCCTGCCGTGCGGTGATGCGCGGCGAGGCGCTGAGCCTGGTCGTCTCCAACACCACCGAGGCCGGCATCGCCTACGCCGCCGACGACCTGCAGGCCGCACCACCCGCCACCTTTCCCGCCAAGATGACGGCACTGCTACACGAACGCTGGCTCCACTTCGCCGGCGACCCCCGCCGAGGGCTATCGTTCCTGCCCTGTGAACTCATCGAACACAACGGTGCGGCGCTGCGGTCCCTGGTGGTGCGGCACGCCACCGAGGCGGCACTCGCGCCGGAGTTCGTCGACTGGGTCACCAGGCACTGCCGGTTCTACGACACGCTCGTCGACCGGATCGTGCCCGGCCTGCCGGAGGACGAGGCCACCGGGCTGCGCGCCGCACTGGGCTACGACGACCGCCTGATCGTGCGCGGCGAGCACTACGCCGACTGGGCGATCGCCGGCGGACCGGCCATCCGCGACGAGTTCCCGCTCGACCAGGTCGGCCTGCCCGTACGATTCATGGCCGACATCCAGCCCTACCGCGAACGCAAGGTACGCGTCCTGAACGGCGCCCACACCGCCCTCGCGGCCGTCGGCCCGCTGGTGGGCTGCCGCACCGTGCTCGACGCCGTGCAGCACCCGGCAGTCGGCGCCTACCTGCGCCACCTGCTGCACGACGAGGTACTGCCGTCACTGCCGCAGGACACGGGCGAGCGGGCGGAATCCGGCGAGTACGCCACCGCCATCCTCGACCGCTTCCGCAATCCGGCGCTGCAACACCTCCTGGCCGACATCCGGCTCAACGCGCTGTCCAAGTGGCGGACGAGGAACCTGCCGGTGGTGCTCGACGCGTGGTCGCGTGGGCGGGGCGCCGACCTCGGGCTCTTCGCGTTCGCCTGCCTGCTCACCAGCTACGTGGGCGTCTTCGGGCCGGTCGAGGTCCGCGACGACGAGGCGTTGCTGGCCCGACTGCGGGCCGGTTTCGACGCCACTCTTCCCGGCCGGTGGATCGCGGACTTCATCGCGTCACTCGGCTGGCCCGAGCTCGGTGACACCGCGACGACGCGTCTGGCCGCCGAGACCGGCGCCCACGTGCGCACGCTGCTCGCTGGCGAGCGGGCCCGCGCGTTGTCGGCACTGCTTACCGGCCGGACGGACGACAAACCCCGATAGGTGGTGCCGTGTCTCTGCTGCGCTATCTGCTCCTCGCCGGCCGGCCGTGGCTGGTGGCGGTCGCCTTGGTCGAACTGTTCCTGCTGGTGGAGCCGACCGCCGCGGCGCTGCTGACCGGCCGGTTGGTGGGCATCCTCGTGGACGGCGGCGCTGCTGGCATCGGTGGCATGCTGGCGCTGCTCGGCGGTCTGCTGGTCGCCGGCAACGTGCTGCGCGCAGTGAGCCTGCCGCTGGCCGAGCGGGTCTCCTACCAGATCGACGCCGCCGTCCGGGAGGAGCTGACCAGCCGGGTGCTGGCGCTACCCACGATGGACCGGGTGGAGGACCCCCGGCTGCAGGACGACCTGACGACCATGCGGTCACCGCTGCTGACCTGGGCGGATGAGGGGATCGGGACGGCCGCGGTGGGCCGGTTCCGGCACGGGCTGATGATGGTCGGCCTGGTGACGGCGATGCAGGTGCTCTCCCGGGTGCACTGGTGGTGGGGGCCGGCGACGGCTGCGGCGGCGTTGGCGCTCGGGCGCTACCGGGTCGGTAGCTACCGCGTCTTCCTGAGGGTGGTAGCCGGCACCATGCCGGCCATCATGCGAGGGCAGGTGTGGAGCGGGCTGATGGCCGACAGCCGCGACGCCAAGGAGGTACGCGTCTTCGGGCTCAGCAAGTGGATGGAACGCCACTCCCAGGACAACATCGAGCCGGCCCGCCGGCTGGTGGCGGCGACGCGGGCGGGACTGCTGCGGCGGGAGCTGTCGGTGTTCCTGGGCTGGGCGATGACGGCCTCGGTCGTGTACTCGGCGATAGCGACCTCCGGCGAGGTTTCGGTGGGGCGCGTGGCGGCGACGATCGGCGCGGTCTCGGCGATGTTCGTCGTCACGATGTCAAACCGGGGTGAGGACATGGACGAGGTCGCGGCCCCGGCGGTCGAGGCGGTCGGCCGGATCCGGGAATTGACCGGCGGCGATCGGCCGGCGCAGCGGCACCACGGTGGAATCGCCCTGCGAGGGGTCGAGTTCGCGTACGGAAAGGTGGAGGTGCTCCGAGGGGTTGATCTCACGCTCGCGCCGAGCGAGGTCGTCGCAGTCGTCGGCGTCAACGGGGCGGGCAAGACCACGCTCGCGAAGCTTCTCACCGGGCAGTATCAGCCGCTGCGCGGTTCGGTGATCACCGAACCGCACTCGTACGCGGTCTATCAGGACTTCAACAGATACGAACTGACGGCGTACGAGAACATCCGCATCGCCGCACCGGAAGCGACCCGGGAACAGGTCGAGGAAGCGGCGCGGGCGGTGGACGCGGCCGCGATGATCGAACGGCTGCCGGCCGGCTGGGACACCGTGCTGTCGCCGAAGTACGCCGGCGGCGGCGACCTGTCCGGCGGCCAGTGGCAGAAGATCGCGCTGGCACGGGCGGCGCTGGCGGCGGCGTGCGGCGCCCGGCTGCTGGTGCTTGACGAGCCGACCGCCAACCTGGACATCGAGGCCGAACTGGAGGCCTTCGAGCGCATCCGCCAGGTGCGCGGCGAGGCGGCCGTGGTGCTGATCTCGCACCGCTTCTCGACCGTGCGCCGGGCCGACCGCATCGTGGTGCTGTCCGGTGGCCGCATCATCGAGGACGGCACCCATGACGAACTAATGCGCGCCGGTGGCGAGTACGAGCGGATGTTCGACCTGCAGGCCCGCCAGTTCCAGGAGGATGACGCATGAGGTTCCGGGCCCTGCTCAGCGAATGCCTGCGGCGCAGGCCCCGCGGGACCTCACTGCTGCTCGCCCTCGTCCCGCTGGTCGCGGCCGCCCCCGGCCTCACCGCCCTCGGCCTGCAGTGGGTCATCGACGGCCTGCTGGCCGGCTCGTGGCAGCAATCGATCGCCGGCGCGGTCTGCGCGGCCGCCGCCGGCGCCTTCGCGCTGGCCGGCAGCCGCCTCGTCCAGGTGCAGGGCGCTCTGCTGGCCGCCGACGTCGGCGGCGAACTGGACCTGGAGATCGTCCGCTGGTGCGCGACCCTGCCCATGACCGCCCACCTCGAAAACACGACATCGCTGCACCGCATCGAGCAGATCCGCGGGATGGGCCAGCAGATCGTCTCGCTCGGGATGAACGTGCTGTACGTGGCGCAGAGTGTGCTGTGGCTGCTCATCACCGCCGCCCTGCTGGTGCGGGTCCATCCCGTCCTCGTCGCGCTGCCGCTGCTCGCCGCACCGTCGATGCTGCTCACTCGAATGGCGGCGCGCCGGACGGACGCGGCCCGCGCCTCGACCGCCGAGCACCACCGCGCCCAACTGCACCTGTTCACCCTGATCACAGAGCCCAACTCCGCCAAGGAGCTGCGGCTGGGCACCTCGGGCGCGTACGCCGCCGGCATCGCACGCCGACTGCGGGAGGAACGGGCCGCGGTCCTGTGGCGCAGCACGCTCGGTCTCGGCGCGTTCATCCTGGCCGGCTCGCTCATCTTCGTGGTGGCGTTCATCGGCGCGCTCTATCTCACCGTGCGGCTCGCGCTCGCCGGTACGGTCAGCGCGGGCGCCCTGCTGCTGGTAGCGACGCTCGGCGGCCAGGTCCGGGGGCAGCTCGACCTGCTCGCGGTCGCCGTCTCCCGCGCGACGCGTGGGCTGACGATGGTCGGCCACTACCTGTGGTTGCGCGACCTGTTTCACGCCCGCAGCAGCGGCACGCGTCCACCGCCCGCACGGCTGCGGGACGGCATCACAATCTCCGGAGTCGGTTTTTCGTACGGTGGCCCGCCGGTCCTGCACGGCATCGACCTGCACCTGCCGGCCGGCGCGACGGTGGCGCTCGTCGGCGACCACGGCAGCGGCAAGACCACAATGGTGAAGCTGCTGTGCGGCTTCCTGAAGCCGGTCAGCGGAAGCATCACCGTGGACGGCGAGCCGCTCGACGCGCTGGATCCGGCGGCCTGGCGGGCCCGCATCACCGCCGCCTTCCAGGACTTCAGCCGGTTCCCGTTCCGGGCGGGCGAGGCGGTCGGCGTGGGCGACTTGCCACACCTGGACGACTTCGCCGAGGCCGCCGCTCGTGGCGGCGCCGCCCGGGTTTTCGACCGGCTGCCCGACGGGCCGTTGACACGGCTGGGCAGGACCCTCGGCAACGGCGTCGAACTCTCGGGCGGCCAGTGGCAGAAGATCGCCCTGTCCCGCGCGTTCATGCGCGCCACTCCCCTGCTCGCGGTCCTCGACGAGCCGACCGCCGCACTCGACTCCGCCAGTGAGCAGAAGGTCTACCAGCGGTACGCGGAGGCGGCGCGGGCTTGGCAGGAGGCCACCGGCGGCATCACGCTGCTGGTCTCCCACCGCTTCGCCACGATCCGGATGGCCGATGTGATCGTCGTCCTGGACCGGGGCGAGATCATCGAACACGGCACGCACGCCGAACTCATCGACCAGGGCGGCCGCTACGCCCACCTGTACGGTTTGCAGGCCTCCGCGTACTTCTGACGCACTGGCCCGGCCAGCCGCGAAGATCAGAATCGGAGTGACGGCCAATACGCGCACCCATAAAGGATCTTGACGGCAGGCAGAGCAGCGGTGTCACGAGGCGTCGCTGACGTAGTCGGGCATGTCGTTGCGGTGCCTGGACTCGGCAGGCGTGGGCTGACCGGCGATCACCCGGACCACATCGTGGGCGGCCTCCACGCAGGTGGAGATCTTGCCACCGAAGACGGTGATGGTGCGCTCGTCGATCCGCCGGACCACGGTGGGCCGGGCGTCGGTGTCCTCCATGCCGGGCAGCACCGCGCGGGTGGTGAACAGCGAGCCGAGGTAGGCGGCTCGCTGGAAGCCGGTGAAGAACCGGGCGCCGTCGGCGACGAACGCCTTCCAGCGTCCGCTCGGCGGCCGGCGGTGCAGGCCATTGTTCAGCTGGCCGGCCAGCCCGGCGGGGATCAGCGGGTATCGCCCAACCGTGGTGGCGTGGATGGCGTGCCGGACGTTGCCGGCCAGGAAGGTGTCCTCGGTCCCGGCGACAGGGTCGAAGCACATGAACGGGCCGTCCAGGACCACCATGCTGGTCCCGCGATACTCCTGCGGCAGACGCAGCAACGGTTTCTCGCAGATCTCGAACTGGTACGCGAGGGCCGAGGCCGGCACGACGCCGGGGACACCGTTGAGCCCGGCGTACGTGGCGATTACCACCCAGTCGGCCTGATCGGGCACGGCACCAACGACCGGCCACCGGGTGTTCAGCCGGACGTCGACGCGGGCCCGCAGCAGGCGCTGCCAGCACGCCCGCCGCAGCGCGTCGACATCGATCGTGGTCTCCTGCACGCGCAGCGAGAGATCGACCATCCGGCGACGCAGGAACGGAGGGTACTCCTCCCGGAACTCCAAGCCCATCGACTGGCAGAAACGCACGTAGTCGGTGGCGCTGACCAAACTGTCGTGGCGGGCGATGGCGATGTAATGACGCTGCCCGCGTACCACGGCCTCGGGATACTCGGCGACGAACGACCCTGCGCCCTGCGCACTGGCCCGGGCCGTCGTCGTGCTCCGCGGGTAGTGGTACCCGCGATGGAGCCGTCGCTGATTGGCGTGGCTGGCCTCCATCAGCAGGTCGGCGCGGCGTTCGTACAGGGCCACCCGATGCCCAGCCCGGGCCAGCCCCAGGGCCGCCGTGACCCCGAAGATCCCACCCCCGACCACAGCCACGCGGTAACCGCCGGCCGTCACGGGAACCTCGCTTGCTCCAGCAGGGCGGTGGACGAACTCGACCTGATCCATGCCGCCTGTCTGGCCAGGCCGGACGGGAGGTCCACTCGCGGCCGGAAGCCGAGCAGCATCTGGGCTCGGGACAGGTCCGCGGAAGTGAGGGGCACGTCGCCCACCTGCGACTCGGACCGCAACAGCGGCACCGGCCGTCCAGCCGCCTTCCCGCACAGGCCCAGCACCTCGCGAAGGGTGACGGTGCCGCCGCCACCGACGTTGACCGCCACCGCACCCTCGACCGGCGCCACGCCGGCCGCGACGGTGGCATCGACCACGTCGCCTACATAGGTGAACTCGCGGGACTGCGAGGCGTCGCCGAAGACGGTGAACGGTACGCCGCCCAGCGCGGCGGTGAGCATGCGCTGAATCGCCATGTCGGGACGCTGGCGAGGACCGTAGACCGTGAAATAGCGCAGCATCACGATGGACAGGGCGTCACCGTGGTTGCCGGCGAAGGCCTGGCACAGGTGCTCACCGGCCAGCTTCGAAACGCCGTACGGCGACAAGGGCGCGGTCGTGTCGGTCTCCCGGCTCGGCCCCGTGATGAGTCCGTAGACGCTCGAGGACGAGGCGTACACCAGCCGGCGCACGCCGGTGCGTTTACAGGCCGTGAGGAGCCGGTGTGTGCCCAGCACGTTGGCCCGGGCGTAGTCCTCGAACTCCTCGCCCCAGGAGGGACGCACCCCGGGTACGGCGGCCAGATGGAAGACCTTCGTCGATCCGGTCAACAACTCCACGAGGTCGAGATCGACCAGGTCTCCTTCGACCAGGGTGAATCGGGAGTCGCTGAGCGCACCGGCCAGGTTCGCCGCGACCCGCGGATGGTCATCGGGTGATCGCCGGTCGATTCCCACCACCCGATGTCCCTGAGCGAGCAGTGCCTCGGCAAGGTGTGATCCGATGAATCCACCAGCACCGGACACCACCGCACGCGTGTCGCAAATCCCGGCCGAGCCCATGTCGATCCTCCATCTTGGTCATGCTGGCGGTGTCAGAACCGATGTCCACGGCAGAGAGCGGTCAGGCGGTCCCGGCACCGCTGATCCGGCACAGCGTCCGGCATGGAGGCCAGCAGGTCGCTGTACCCCTCGCGTTCGGGACGGGTCACCGGCGCGTTGCCGATGAAGCTGAAATTGAGGTAGTAACGGGGCTCCGTGACGTGCGACGGCGGCCGCATGTGCCAGAGCGCGGAGTGGACCAGCACCACCGTGCCGGGCCCGGCGGTGAGCGTCACATCGTCAGCCTCGACCTGGTAGCCGAGAGCATTCGGATGGTGCCGGGGAACGCGCATCCGGTGCGTCCTCGGCCGGAGCACCAGGGGCCCGTTCTCCGGCGTCAGCCCGGCCGGATAGATCATGACGTGGAGCATCACGCTCGCGGGATCGCCGTCCCACGGTGTCACGCTGTCGAAATCGTGATGCCAAGGCTTGCCCGCGCCGTCGGTGATGCGCTTGCCGTTGGCGTGGTGGAACAGCGGATCCGGCCCGAGCACGGATGTGACAAGGTCAAGGATCGCCGGTTCGACGAGCAGGTCCAGGAACGGCTGATGCGGCATGAGGCGCTTGTCCTCCGGAGCCTGGCGCCCCCGCTCGTCGAGGCCGGCAATCAGCCGCTCACACCAGTGTGGTTCCAGCCAGTCGGGCAGCACGGCGTACCCGTCGGAGTCTACTCGGGCAGAGATCGACTGCATTCCCGCCTCATCGATTAGGCGGCCTGATATGAGGGACATGGCGGCCTCTCTTCTGAGCCATTCGGCCAATATCGTCGAAATGGTTCGGCGAAACGCCCGAAGGGTGACGCCCGTTACTGGAATTCGCGTGCCTCTTGCGCGGTCACGCACATTCGCGGTGGAATCCGTCGAGTTGGTCGGCCACATCGCTCCATACCCGGGCGCATTCACGCGCCACTCGGGCGACCACCACATTGCAGTGCGGCGGCACCGAGCTGGTGGCGTCACGCCATTGAGCCACCATGCAGACCTGGGGCATCAGCCAGCGCAGGAATGTCCGGCCGGAATCGGTGTAGCGCAATGAGGGATCGCGGCGCAAGCCGTCCAGCAACATGTCGAGTTCCATCTCGGGCGTCCGCGTCGGGAGCCGGCCGGTCACGACGGGCCGGGGCTCGCGTGCCACGGCGGGGCTCGCGGCCCCGGCGTCCCTGTGCTCGATGCGGCTCTCCGACGGCACCGGGCTCTCACCGGCCCGCACCCGGGACCGCACGTCGCGGGCCGTACCCACGGAGACGCCGGATTCCCGGGCAATCTCCCGCAGCGAGGCATCCGGCCGCGCCAGGACCACCTTGGCCGCCCGGCGCCGCCCTTCGGCAGCGTTCAGCGGCCGCACCCGGCCGTCACGGCCCACGCGCACCGGCTGGGCCGTCGTGTCACCCAGACGCCGCCGCACACCCGCCACCGTCCGCGCGGCGATGCCCGTGACCAACGCGATCGCCCGATCCGACAACTCCGGGCGGGTGCGGAGGATGCGCGCCGCGGCGGCCTGCCGGTCGACCGTCGTCAGCGGGAGCCCGTGCGCCATGTTCTCCCGCACGGAAAGGCAGAACGCATCGTCCAGGCTGCCGTGGAAGAACCACGCCTCGATCACGTCGCGACCCTTGAGCCGGGCGGCCCGCACACGGTGCACGCCGTCGATGATGCGCATCGTCCCGTGGTGTACACAGATCGGCGGAAGTGGAGCCTCCACTTCCGCCAGGATGCCGACGTGGGCATCGTTGATGCCGCCCAGACGTGGGAGATCCGCTTCCACGAGATCCGCTATCCGGACGAGTACCACCTGCCGAAGGGCGCCCTCCTTGGCGCCGTCGGACGTTCGCTGCCCGGGATTCTCTCCCGCCCCCGTAAGCTTGCCAGACATTTCCTCAACGACCTCCGGTGAATTGGCGACTTCCTCCAACATGCCAACCATACGGCAATTTCGTGCATTGATGAACCGGGCACGAAAATGCATCGAGCGCTGAACAACGCCCATTTTTGTTCACTTCAGTCACGCGATGAACAGGACGGCCCCATGTGGTTGCTCGCACAAGCATGCATTGTTGCCCGACAGAGCGGCAATCGATCACGCTACATGGCTCTCACGCTCTTCCGAGACACATCATTCCGGCCGAGAACGATTCAGTTTCTATCACGACAATCGATCTTAAGCAACGCATGCTACCCCGTTCCAGTCGGGAGCGCGGCCCCGCTTCTGAACACACAGGAACGGGGATCTTGGCGGCTTCGTACGAACCTTTCGGGCCCTGACCTCCGCAGAGGACCTCCCGTTCGGCCAACCTGTCGACGCCGGAGCGGCCTCATGCGATGCCGCCTACAGGTAAGCGCTTTCTCAACCTTCCCACATTGTGGACGGCGACAGCCACCAGGCAGCCCTAAGATCACCGGCCCGCTTCACCTTCCCGGGCCGGCACGGGGTTCGGGACGGCGCCACAGGATCGGTTCCCGGCGGGGCGCCGGCAGGGCGGATAGGCACACCTGAAGGTGGCGGCTGTGCCGACCTTGGCCATGCTCAGGTCATAGGCCAGCCCCCGCGCACCCGAACTCCGCACACTGACGTTGCCGGGCGGGCTGGTCTCATGCCGGAACAAGGGACAGCGCGCCACCCGTACTCCGCCAGGGCGAAGCGCCGTGACCGGCGAATATCTAGATCGAGTTGCGCACCGCGCCGGCCTCGGAATCGAGCGCCGGCGCGCCGGGCACCGCGCTGAGCAGCGCCGAGACGCGTTCCACCGCCCACCTCTCGGTCTTCCAACCGGCCAGGTGCAGCACGGCGGCGCGGTCGAGCCGTTCGTCGGCGGGCAGCTCGGGGAGTCCTTTGGGAAGGCCGAGCATCTGGCCCGCCATGAAGTTCCACCGGTGCGGCAGCTCCCCGACACTGATCCGGTCGCGGAGCTCCCAGAGCGTCACCCAGAACGGGAGCTGGTCGCGTGCGATGAGGACGTCTCGCCAACGAGGGTCGAATGCGCGGCGGTATAGGTCCAGCCAGCGCCGGCCGACGACACGCAGGGCTCGCGTCCGGCCGTAGATGATGCCGCTGTTCCAGCAGACCAGTTCGTCGAGGGAGTCGACGGTCAACTCGATGCCGAACACGTCGTTGAGCAGCCGTACCGCGTCGGGCCGCTGGATCGACGGGTCCTTGAAGTAGAGGAGCCGGTCGCCCCACAGGGTCGGCGCGGTGGGCCTGCGCAGCAGCAGCATCAAGTCGTGCCCGGAATCCAGCGCCGGGGCCAGCTCGGCGACGATCTTCCCGATGTCGTCCTGGAGGATCGTGTCCGAGTCGAGGTAGAGCGTCGGGTCGAACGGCGACTCGACCAGACCGGTGATCTTCGCGAGGCGGGACTGGATCAGTTGTTCCTGCGGGTGCTGGGGGCTCCCGTTCCGGCGGCCGGCCGGGCCCGTGGGGACGACCTCGATGGCGAGCGGCACGGCGACCTCACGCAGCAGTTCCGCCGCCTGCGGATCGGCAAGCACCCGGACCGGGGTCTCGCTGTTGTGCCTGCGCAACGACGCGACCGCGGCAGTCAGATAAGGCGCGAAATCTGCAGTGACGGTCATGGTTACGCCGAAGGTTCCCCGGGACTCCATGCGGTCAGGCTAATACGGCAGCCGCCTTCGGTGTCACGGCAGACTCGATACCCGTTCGAACGCCCCGGGTCACCGGCCGGTGACGGTTGTCGCCGGGCCGTTCCGCACGTATGTTTCCCGACAGCCGACGGAGGTCGCGACAGCCGCGGTCTCCCGGTGAATCCCGTTCGATTCATTGGCGGGCGCGAGAGCTGAATTCTGAGCAGTTCCGCCGCTTCCCGTCATCGGGCATCCATTTCCGTAATGTGTGCTCACGGCCTTGATGAGTGCGTGGGAAAGGAAGACACGATGAGCGATCCACTGACCGAGCTCGCGGCCGCCGGCACGACTGTCTGGCTGGACGATCTCTCCCGTTCCCGGCTCAGCTCCGGCGAGCTCGAACGGCTGTGCCGGGAACGAAGCATCGTCGGTGTGACGACGAACCCGGCGATCTTCGCGGCCGCGCTGGAGCGGGACGAGCAGTACGCGGCGCCCCTGCGCGAACTGGCGGCGCGCGGCGTGTGCGCCGACGAGGCCGCCCGCACGTTGACCGCGTTCGACGTGCGGTGGGCCGCGAACGTGTTGCGGCCGTCCTTCGACGCCTCCGCAGGCGCGGACGGCCGGGTGTCCCTCGAGGTCGATCCGCGCCACGCCCACGACACCGAGGCAACGATCGCGGACGCGAAGGCGCTGTGGTGGCTGGTGGAGCGGCCCAACGTCCTCATCAAGATTCCGGCCACGCTGGAGGGGCTGCCGGCGGTCACCGAGGTGGTGGCGGCCGGGGTGAACGTCAACGTGACGCTGATCTTCTCGCCCGAACGCTACGAGGCGGTTCTGACGGCGTTCCTGGACGGCGCGGAGCGGGCGGTGGCGGACGGCATCGACCCGGCCACGATCGGGGCGGTCATGTCCTTCTTCGTCTCGCGTACCGACACCGAGGTCGACCGGCGGCTCGAGAAGATCGGCTCGCCGGGCGCCAAGGCATTGCAGGCCCAGGCATCCATCGCCTACGCGCGGCTCGCCTACGAGAGGCACACCGCCTTCCTGGCCGGTGAGCGGTGGGCGGCGCTGGCCCGGGCCGGTGTGTCACCGCCGCGCCTGCTGTGGGCCTCCGTGCCGGTCAAGAACCCGGCCTTCCCGGCGATGATGTACGTCGAGGCACTGGTCGCACCGGGCACGGTCATGACGCTGCCGGAGTGGCTCATCGACCAGATCGCGGACAGCACGCTGAACGGCGACGACGTCATCACGGGCAACCTCGCCGAGGCGCACCGTGTCGCCGCGGAGCTCGAAGCGCTCGGTGTCGACTTCGACGACGTGACCCGCGTGCTCGAAGCGGAGGGTGTCGCCGACTTCAAGGGCAGCTGGCTCAAGGGGCTGGACCGGCTGCAGGCGTCGCTGCGGCCGGTGACGGCGGAGGCAGCCGCGCGGTGACACCGGTGAGCCCGAGTCGCACCGGATCGCGGGGGTGATCGCATGAGCGGCGCGGTGAGAGTCGCCCTGATCGGCGCCAACGGCTTCGGCCTGCAGCACCGGCGCGCCATTCACCGGCTTCAGCAGTCCGGCCGGGTGCGCCTCGTCGCCATCGCCAACCGGCGGCCGGTTGCTGCGGCGGACGGCGCACCGCTCGACGGCGTGGCCGTGTTCGACGATTCCCGCATCATGCTCGCCCGCTGCGAACCGGACATCACCGTCATCGCGACGCCGCCGCACACCCACCTCGGCCTCGCCGCCGAATCGGTACGGGCAGGCTCCGACGTCCTCGTCGAGAAACCGCCGGTGGTGACGCTCGACGAGTACGCATCGCTCATCGATCTGGTGCATCAGCACGAGGCCCGGTGCCAGGTCGGCTTTCAGGCGCTCGGCTCCCGCGCGCTGCCCGCACTCGTGTCGGCGGTGCGCGGCGGTGCGCTCGGCGAGGTCACCGCGATCGGCTGCACCGGGTCGTGGTGGCGGCCGGACAGCTACTACCGCCGTTCGCCGTGGGCTGGCCGGCGCACCATCGAGGGCTGTCCGACCGGTGACGGGGTGCTGTCCAACCAGTTCGCGCACGGCTTGGCGCAGGCGCTGGTCTTCGCGGCGCAAGCCCTGGACGCGGTCCCCGAGGCGGTCGAGGTCGAGCGTTACCGCACCCGGGACATCGAGGTCGAGGACACCGCACGCCTGACGGTCACGCTCACCGGCGGCCGGCGGATCCAGGTGGCGGTGACGGTGGCCTCGGACAGGTTCACCGACGGCACGCTGACGTTCTTCGGCGGGCGCGGGCAGGCCCGCTGGCAGTACCGGCACGACCGGATCGAGGTGGGCGGCGACCCCGCGCGTCGGATCGAGACCGGGCGGGCCGGTCTGCTGGAGAACCTGCTCGACCATCGAGACGATCCGCGCGTACCGCTGGTGGCACCCCTGTCCGCCACCCACGGCTTCGTCGCGGTGCTGGACGCGCTGCACCGGTCGCCGGCACCGGCAGCGGTACCGGCCGCGTTCCTGCGGCCGCACCCCGGCGGCGACGGGTCGGTGGTCGACAGGATCAACGGGGTGCTCGCGGAGTCGCACCGCCGGCGGGTCTCCCTGGCCGAGGCCGGTGCCCCCTGGGCGGTGCCCCCGTTCCGCACGCTCGTGTGCAAATGCTGAAGTCCGCAGATGAACACCCTGCTCCGCTGCTCACCGGAAGGAACACGATGACGGACACTCTGCCGGATTCGCCCACGACCATCTCGGTAAGACCTGCCGCCACCCATATCGGCGCCGACATATCCGGGGTCGACATCTCGCAGCCGCTGGACGGGCGGACCGTCCAGGAGATCACTGACGCCCTTCACCGCTACAAGGTGATCTTCTTCCGTGGACAGAGTCTCGATCACGCCAGCCACATCGCCTTCGGCCGGCAGTTCGGTGATCTTACGTACGCCCATCCCCACGACGAGGCACCGCCGGACGGCTTTCCCGAGATCTTCACGGTGGACCCGCAGTGGCACCGTGCCCGCTACGGCGACGGATACATCAAGCAGAAGCAGCGCCGCCAGTTCCACTACGTCACCGGCTGGCACACCGACATCACCCCGGCGGTGAACCCGCCGGCCGGTTCGATCCTGCGCGCCGAGGTCGTCCCGGAGTACGGCGGAGACACCATGTGGACGAACCTGGCCGCGGCGTACCAAGGCCTGTCCGCGCCGATGCGGGCCTTCCTGAACCAACTGCGGGCCGAGCACCGTTACGGTGGCCCGGACAACCCGCCGCCGGACAGCCCGTACGCGAAACGCATCATGGCCAACCCGCTGGTGGCCATCCATCCCGTCGTCCGGGTCCACCCCGTGACCGGTGAGCGGACCCTCTTCGTGAACCCGGGCTTCACCAGTCACATCGTCGACGTGTCGCACCGCGAGAGCGTGGCACTTCTCGACATGCTGTACGACGAGATCACCCGGACCGAGTACACCGTCCGGCTGCGGTGGGAGCCGGGCACGGTGGCTTTCTGGGACAACCGGGCCACGGCGCACCTGGCGCCGACCAACGTCGAGGATCTCACCGGCCGGCGCACGCTCTACCGGGTCACACTCATCGGCGAGTGCCCAGTCGGCCCGAACGGCCAGGAGTCCGAACTGGTAGCCGGCGAGCCGTTCACCGCGACCCGCAACGTCGCCACCGCCTGAAGCGGCCGGACGATCGTCCGCCCCGCTCGTCGTGCCCGAGAGCTGGGCGGACCGACAGACCGATAAGTGAATTGGTGAGAGGCGGAGCCTGACCGTGTACTCCCGCATTCGCCGATCTCGATCATCGGCCGATCGACAGCTGCTGCTCGCGACCCTGCGGTCCGTTCGACCCGCGCTGCTCACCCGGTCGGTGTGCCTACACCTCCTCGAAGCGCTGACCCCGGCGGGGACCGCGATCGCCACCGCATGGCTGGTGGCCCGGCTGACACAGGCCCACGACGACCGGCTGACGACGATATCGTGGCCCCTGGCCGTCTTCGGTCTCGTGCTGCTCGCGGGCTGGATGGTGCAGGAGAGCCTCGTTCCGGTCGACTTCCTGATCGCCCAGACGGTCGACGGTGCGCAGCGCGCCGAACTGACCCGTCTCGCGGCGGCGAGCCCCACCATCGAGCCGCTGGAACGCCCGCACGTGCAGGAGTTGCTGCGGATCGGTCGGGCGGACCCCGACACGTGGGCCGAGCGCACTCCCGGACAGGGCGTCGTGGCGCAGCTGCGGGTCCTGTCGCGCTATGCCGGCATCGTCGCGTCGAGCGCCCTGCTTTTCGCGTACGCCTGGTGGCTGGCGCTGCTCGTGCTGGTGCCGGCGCTCATGGTCCGGGCGATGTGGCGGCGGCAACTGCTCGAGCACCTCAGCATGCAGCGTGTCGGCGTCGCCGAAGGACTTCAGGCCGACGACTGGAAACGGCTGGCCATCGAGTGGACCGACGGCAAGGAGGTGCGCAGCTTCGGCCTGGCCGGGTGGGCAGTCGATCGCCTGGTGCGGCACCGGCTGGCGATGCTCGCGCCGCGGTGGGCCTCGGAGGCGCACGCCAACAAGGCCCAGTGGAAGGCCGCGGCCGTCGTCGGTCCCCCGCTGCTTCTCGCGTACGGGCTGGTGGCGCTGCAGGCCGCGCGAGGGGAGGTGTCGGTGCCCGTGCTGACCGCCGTACTCGCGGCGGGCTGGTCCACACTCCAGCTGACCGGCGGCGGCGAGGCGCTGGACGTGGAGGCTTCGCTTCCCGCTGTGCGCGCCGCCCAGGAGTTGCGCCAGGAGCTGCGGACCCCCGGGGTGGGCGCTGCCCGGCCAGCCGCAATCGCGCCGGGCGTGGTGCGGTTCGAGGGCGTCTCGTTCCGCTATCCGGCCATGTCCTCGCCGGTGCTGGACCGGCTGGACCTGGAGATCAGGCCGGGTGAGCTGCTGGCGATCGTCGGGCTCAACGGCGCCGGCAAATCCACGCTCATCAAGCTGCTCGCCGGGCTCTACACGCCGACCGGGGGCCGCATCACGGTGGCCGGAACCGACATCCGACAGCTGGGTGCGCAGGCGTGGCGACAGCATCTGTCCGTTGTGTTCCAGGACTTCGTGCGCTACCAGTTGCCCGCGTGGGACAACGTGGCCCTGGGCGGGGCGTCGGTGCCGGTGAGCGAGCCGGACATCATGGCTGCCGCTGGTGCGGCCGGGCTGAACCCGGTGCTGGACCGGTTGCCCGAGGGTTGGTCGACGCCGCTGTCGCGAGCGCGTACCGGTGGTGTCGACCTGTCCGGCGGGCAGTGGCAGCAGGTCGTGCTGGCCCGCGCCCTGTACGCGGTGCGCCGCGGTGCCTGGCTGCTGGTCCTCGACGAGCCCACCGCACACCTGGATGTGAGCACGGAGTTCGAGGTGTTCCGCCGGCTGGCCGCGCACCGGGGCGAGGCCGGCCTCGTCCTGATTTCGCACCGGCTTTCGACGGTACGGCTGGCCGACCGCATTGTGTTCCTCGAACACGGCCGGGTGGTCGAGAGCGGAACGCACGACACGCTCATGTCCGCCGGCGGCCGGTACGCACGGTTGTTCCGGATCCAGGCTGAGCGGTTCAACCGTGGCTACGACACGCGGACAGACCCGGAGGTGTCGCGGTGAGACGCTACCTCACGCTGTGGTCGGAGCTGTTGGCGACGACGTGGCGCGAGCAGCCGAAGCTGACCGCGGGCCTGTTCGGCGCGGAGTTCGGCGGGCTGATCGCCACCGTCGGGGTCGCCGCCGCCACGGGTGCCGCCGTCGCGGGCGCGTCCGACCGTTCGCCCGGTGCGGCGCTCGCCGCCGCCGGCGCCCTGGCCCTGATCTCGAGCGTCAACGTGATGGTCCGCGGTTTGCGCCCGAGCCTGATCTTCCGGGCCGTGAGCCAGGTGAGCGACGTACGGGTGGACCCGCAGATCGTCACCGACATCGCCACGACGGAGGGCACCGAGCACCTCGAGCGCGGCGACGTGCAGGCCCGGATGACCCTGCTGCGAACCGCCTCCTGGAACGTGGTGGCCAGCCTGTGGTCCGCGGTGTCGATCGTGTTCGTGCTGTTGCGGCTCGTGACCGTACTGCTCCTGCTGAGTTGGGTCAGCCCGTGGCTGCTGGCACTCATGCCGCTGGCGTGCGTACCGCTGTGGTGCGACCGGCGGGGCCGCCGGCTGGTCGCGGACGCGGAGACCGCGAACGCGGAGGCGTTCGCGCTGCAGCGGCACCTGTTCGACCTGGCGACCTCCGCGTCGGCCGGCAAGGAGCTGCGGGTGACCGGGGCGGCTGCGGAACTGGGCCGGCGGCAGCGCGCGGCGTGGGACAAGAACACCGCGGGACTACACCGGGCGCAGCTGGGCGCGTCATGGTGGCGAATGACCGGCTGGTCGGTGTTCGTGATCGGCTTCATGGGATGCCTCGCCGCCGCCATCCGCCCGCAGGCCGGTGCCGTGGTGGCCGCGCAGGTCGTGCTCGCCGTCACCGCGGCGGCAACCCTGCAGCAGTCGGTGGGCGCGGCGGTCAACCAGGTCGCCGGCGCGCTGGGTGCAAGCCGGGTGATCGAGCCGTACCTGTGGCTGCGCCGGTACGTCGCCGGCCAGCGACCCGCAGCCCGCGGCCGGCAGCCGGTTCCGGGCACCCTGCTCCACGGGATCAGCCTGTGCCATGTCGGATTCACCTACCCCGGCGCGGCCCAGCCCGCCGTGCGGGACGTGTCGGTGCACCTGCCGGCGGGTTCGGTGGTGGCCGTCGTCGGCGAGTACGGCTCGGGAAAGACCACGCTCGTGAAGCTGCTCAACAAGTTCTACCGGCCCGGCGAGGGCCAAATCCTGGTCGACGGCGCCGATCTGACGATGCTGGACACCGAAGGCTGGCGCGCCCGCACCAGCGTGGCCTTCCAGGATTTCGGCCGGTATCCGCAGACGACCCTCGCCGAGTCGGTCGGCGCGGGCGACCTGTCGCACCTCGACGACGCCGACCGGGTCGGTGACGCGATCCGGGCCGCTGACGCCGAGGCGTTCGTGCGGCGGCTGCCGGAGGGGCTGCACACCCGGCTCAGCCCGGCCTACGGCGGCGTGGACCTGTCCGAGGGGCAGTGGCAGCGGACCGCGCTCGCCCGCGCCAGCATGCGCACCGACCCGCTGCTGTTCGTCCTCGACGAGCCGACGGCGTCCATCGACGCGCCCAGCGAGCACGAGATCGTGCAGCGGTACGTGGCCCGGGCCCGGCTTCTGGCCCGCCGTACGGGTGCGGTCACCGTCGTGGTCACCCACCGCTTCTCGACGATCGACAACGCCGATCTCATCCTGGTCATGGACAAGGGTGAGCTGATCGAGCACGGCACGCACGGGCAGCTCGTCGCGCAGGGAGGCCTCTACAGCCGGTTGTACGGTCTGCAGGCGACGGCGTACCATCTGACGCCGTCGACGCCCGAGAACGCCGACGGCGGACCGGCGGATCCGTGGTGAAGCGGACCAGTGCTATTCCGCGGCGGCGCGGGCCGCCTCGACCGCCGACCACAGGGTTTTCGGGGTGGCCAGCACGTCGGCGGTCATAAGCTCGATCGGGAAGACCATGTCGTAGTGGTCCTCGAGCAGAGCGACGAGCTGCATCACTCCCATGGAGTCCAGCCCGATGCCCATCAGGTGGACGTCGGGGTGCAGCGACAAATGGCGGTCCGGCGGAATCACCTCGCGCAGCACCTCTTCGAAGCCGCTGTCCCACTCTCGTTTCATTCCCCGCACCTTCCGAGTGATGGCCAGGCCGCTCCGGTGGTGATGGCGCCGGCAGCGCGAGTCGTGTCCAACTGCGGAACGTCCGCGGTCGCACACTCGGAAATCAGCACCATGTGACGTGGCATTCACGGATTGAATCCTCGAACAACGGCGGATTCAGCCTGCGGATCGAATATCGGCACGGAAGTTATCACCGGCTCGAACTCCATGTCAACGAGGCGTACCTGCCGCGAACAGTAGGCCGGGTCGGCAGCGTGACGCCTGGAAAAAACAGCGAACGCGTTCGTCAATAGGTGTTGACAAAGCCGACAATGCGATGTCAGGGTCGGCGGAAATCACGTCTCCAGCGGCCAATTCCTGCCCGATTACGTTATTGCGCGCGCACTATTCGAGCACAGCCCCGAAGATCGATATGACCGCAGTGACCGTCACCGGCAGCGCGGCGCGGCGGTGGTCATCGCCACGGCAGGGCGCTCAGGACGACCCGCCGGCCAAGGCCGTCGGCACAGATCTCTATAGGGCGCGGCTGAGCCGCACCACGAACCCGAGGGAGCCGGCCGATGCCCGACGAAGCGGTTCGCGCCATCGTGGACAGAGTGCTTGAGGTGCCGGACGCCCATCGGGTGTTCGGCACACCGCCCAATGAGGCTCGACGGCGCTACGGTGTCCAGGCCGCCCTGCTGGACCAATTGATCGGCATGGGACTGCCGCATCGGGGCCGCGGCGACGACCTGCGCTGCGACGCGCTCGACCTCGAGAACGTCGGCATGGCGCTTCGCCTGCCGTCACCGCAGACGACGATCGTCCGGCAGTGGGCGAGATCACTCACCGGCAGCCGGCTGCGGGAACGCGGTGACTACGAACTCACCATCCATTGGCGGTGTCCGGAGCCGGGTCATGCCGGTGAGTGCGAGTTCGTGTTGAGCGAGGCGCTCGCCTCGGGCACCCAGGTCGTCAGCCAGCGGGATCCGGCGCAGGGTTTCGTCGTGCTGCGAGCTGCTCCCGTCGATGAGGAGCACGAGTTCGACGAAAGATCGCTGGCAGTCCTCGCGGCAGTCGCGAAGCTCAGCTTCCACCGGCTGCCCAACGCGCTCTCGGAGGATCTGCCGTTCCTGCGGCGGACCGGTCTGGCCGACTGCCAGCTCGCCTGCCTGCACCTGCTGCGTACGGCGTCGGAGCTCGGTGTGGTGGCCCGCCCGGCCTGCGGGCTGTTCATCGGAGTGCTCTTTCCGTTCCCGCACTCCTGGGTCGAACTGCGGGTGGGCGGTCGCTGGGTGCCGGTGGACCCGTTCTTCCTCGACACCCTGGGCAGGTGGGGCGTGGTGGACCCCGAGGTGTGGCCGCGCCACCGCTCGCCCCGCAACATCCTCTGGCGGCTCCGCTGCGCCCTGTGGCTCGGCGAGCCGCTCGTCGCACACCACGGGCTCGAAGCGCCGGTGTCGATGTCCGCCCGCTGGCTGCCCCCGGGGTAGGAGGGCACCCGGCAGGCATCGTGGCGCCTCACTCGACCGCCGTCAACAGCGGCAGTGTGCCCGCTTCGAACCGGCGGCGGACCTCGGAGACCCGCACCTTGCCGCTGGTCGTGACGGGCAGGCCCAGCGGGCCGACGAAGGCGACGTGCTGGACGAGCAGGTCGGCGCGACGGTACAGCGTCCGTTTCACCTCGCGTGCCACCCGGCGCAGCTCGCCGTCGGGGCTCTGCGGGTCCCGCAGCTCGGCGATCACGCAGACCGCCTCACCCTGGTCGGAGACGAACGGCGCGATCCGGCCCGGCCGCAGCTCGGGCACGTCGACGCAGGCGAGGAGCAGGTCGGCGACGAAGAACTTGCGACCATGGAAGACCAGCGTGTCGTCGTCGCGCCCGAGCACGAACAGTTGCCCGTCGTGGAATATCCCCACGTCGCCGGTCGGGCGCGGGCCTTCCGCCGAGGCGGCCGAAGGCACCGCGCCCTCCCAGTAGCCGGAGGCCAACTGCGGGCCGGCGATGACGATAGGGCCCAGCCGGTCGGGGGTCTCCTCGAGGTTCACGCGGGTGCCGTCCAGAGGCACCCCGGACGACAGCAGCGTGACCGCCTGATCGGTGCCTACCTCACCGGGCGCGGCCAGCACGACCCGGCCTCGTTCCAGGTCGGCGCGGCGGACGGCGAGCCGGTGCGGGCGTACCGTCGCGGTCGTCGTGGTCACGGTGAGTGTCGCCTCGGCAAGCCCGTAGGCCGGGCACAGGGCGGTCTCGGCGAATCCCGCTGCGGCGAAGTGGGCGGTGAACCGGTCCACCGTCGCGGCCCGGACCACCTCGCCGGCGTTGCGGGCGAGGCGCCAGCAGCTCAGATCGAGCTCCCGCACCGCAGCTGGCGGAACCTTGCGGACGCAGAGCTCGTAGGCGAAGTTCGGGGCGCTGGACACCGTGCCGCGGACGGCGGCGATCGCCTTCAGCCAGGTGCCCGGCGACCGGGCGAACGTACGCGGCTGCATGAGCAGGGACCGGTATCCGGAGAAGAGCGGGCGCATGACCCCGGTCACCAGACCCATGTCGTGATAGAGCGGCGCCCAGGTCACGCCGACATCGTCGACGCTCTCGTCGTACGCCCGGGCGGCCTGCCGGCAGTTGGCAACAAGCGCCTGGTGCGTGACGACGATGCCTTTGGGCCGGCCGGTGGAGCCGGAGGTGTACTGCAGGACGGCGACCGGGCAGTCCGCCGGCTCCTCTTTGATCGGCCCGGCCGACCCCCCGTGTTCACGCAACGTGTCGACGCAGACGACCTGGGCGCCGGTGCCGGAGTTCAGGGCCGCCGTCAGCTCGGGTTCGCTGTCGCGGGTCGTCACCAGGATGCGCGGTGCGGCGTCGGCCACGATGCCTCGGATGCGTTCGCCGAACGCATCCGAGCGCGTAGCGGCCGGGGTGGGCGCCGGCACCGCGATGGCCCCCACCGACACGCAGGCGAGCAGGGTCACGACGAACGTGTGGTCATTGGGCAGGGCGATCAGCACGAGGTCGCCGGAGCGGACGCCGGCCGCCCACAGTCCGCGAGCCAGGACATCGACCGCGCGGTGCACGTCGCGGTACGAGAGCCAGGCCGGTTGACCGGCGTCGTTCCAGTCGGCGACGGCCGCCACGTCGGGCCGCGTGGTCGCATGGCGAACCAGCCAACGGTACGGATTGTCGCCGTGCACCCGCGATTCAACCATCGAAAGTCACCTCGTTGTGTGCGCCTCGCACCGTTTGGTCTGCGCCGGAGGATATCTGCCGGATGAGCGCGACGCCAAAATAGGCACTCGTCTTTGCTTCTGATAATTTTGCGGCACCGCGACGGAGGGTTTCAGGTCATGCCTGCCGACTATATTTGGAATCCCTGGATGACGGCCGAGGCCGATCCGGATCGTACCGCTGTCATCGCCGACGACGGGTCCTGCACCTTCGGGGAACTGACCGCGACGGCCGACCGACTGCAGCGCGGCCTGGCCGCGGCCGGCGCGGTCGACGGCATGGTGGCCGCTACCGGGCTGAGCACCGGACCACAGCTGTTCGCCCTGGTCCTGGCGGCGCTGCGCGGCGGGTACGGGCTGTTCCCGGTGGCCGCGGAGATGGACGCGGAATCGAGGCTGCGGCTGCTGCGATCGGCCGGTGCACGCCTCGACGTGCTCGCCGGCGCAGCGCAGTTGACGTCACCGGTAACGACAATTACAGTCGATACCCTACTCGATCTCGGTGACCGCGTCAGTCCGGCGGGCGATTTTCCGCGAGCCGGCTTTCTGGTTTTCGCCACCTCCGGCACGACCGGCGAGAAAAACGTCGTGATACGCCGACGCCCGTGGTATCCGTATCGCGGGGTGGCAGTTCTGGAAGGGCTTGCCGCCGGTCTGAGCAAAGGCCCGCACATCATGGCCAATCCCACTTTTCATTTCGGCACGCTGGCACCGGCTCTGTACGCCCTGCAGGCCGGCAGCACGGTGGTGGTCATGTCGCACTGGTCGGCGGACCAGTTCAACGACGCGGTCGACACCCACCGTGCCGACAGCGCGTTCCTCTCCCCCGACCAACTCGCCGACATCGCAGCGTCGCAGCGGCCGCCCGCACACCGGCTGCGCCGCCTGTTCCACGGTGGGTCGCCGACCGCGCCGGCCGTGAAACGAGCGGTGATGGAACGGTACGGCCCGGTCCTGCACGAGTACTACGGCACCTCCATCGGCACCATCTCCGAGGTGAGCGCGGAGGAGTGGCAGTTGCGGCCTGGCACGGCAGGCCGTCCGTTGCGTGGCGTCCGGGTGACGATCGTGCGGAACGGCGCCCCGGCGGCGGCCGGTGAGATCGGCGCCATCCACGTCGGCTACCGAGCCGTCGACCTCGGCGGCGACCCCCGGTCGTTGACCGACACCGGCGACATCGGATTTCTCGACGACGACGGCTACCTCTACGTCGTGGGCCGCGGCACCGGCGACGAGGACGGGCCCGCGTTGCTCGAGCACCGGGTCCGCGCCATGCCGGAGGTCACCGACGCGGTCGTCGCGGTCGGCGGCGAGAGCATCCGCTGCTTGGTCGAGGGCAGTCTCGACGACGCGTTCGCCGACAGGGTACGCAGCCTCGCCGAGGACATGGGGTTGGCCGATGTGGAGGTCGTTACCGTGGGGTCGGGCACCCTGCCTCGCACCGACACCGGCAAGATCCGCCGCGCCGCGCTGCCGGCGGCCCTGTCCGCCCCACTTCCGCCGCGACCGAAGGGCAGCCATGCCGATCGATGACAACACCGATGCCGTCCTGGCCACCGTGCTGGCCGCCGCGGCGCAGGTGTTCGGGCGCCAGGTCCACCACGAGGACAACCTGTTCGACCTGGGCGGCGATTCCATCACGGCGGTCGAACTGGTCATGCGACTGGCAGAGGATCTCGGCGTTGTCGTCGACACCGCCGACCTCGTCGAAGCGCCGGACTTCGAGACCTTCGCACGTCACCTCAGCGTCTACGGTCAGCACACCTTTTAAACACTTTTGGGTACGGGTGGCGCCGCCCCGTCACATCGCGGGCCGTCCGCGCTGCTGCCGGCGCGCGAGCCGGCCGCACTGGGCCGGGCAACCTCGGTGATCCGGTCGCTCGGAAGAGGCTCACTGGCGGCTATCCGGCGGAGCGGGACCGCAACATACGCCACACCTCGTCGCGCCGCTCGGTCATCCGCCGTCGGGCGACCGGGGTCGCCGCCTGGGCGACCTTCTCCGCTTCGTCGAGGAAGTCGGTGCCGATGCCGAACACCGGGAACAGTGCCTGGCTGTAGTAGATCGCCGCGACCATACCGACCTCGTCGAGGCTGAGCATCAGTTGGAGGTAGCGCTCACCGAACGGCGCGAGCACCTCGCCCTGGCCGGGCTGCCAGAACGCGGCGGCGATCTCGTGGATCGCGGCGAACGACACCGTACGGTCCACGGCCACGGCCTGCCAGACCGCGGCTTTCTCGCCGGGGTCCGGCGTGGCCGCACGGACCGCGAGCGCCCGGTTGCCGGCGTCCGGGTCGGTGTCTCGCCTGAGCAGTTCCTCCACCGCGTCCTGGGTGGCGGCGCCGAGCGCGGCCGCGCGGATCAGCAGGCGCCAGGACAGGTCGATGTCGTCCTGGAAATCGGCCCGCAGGCCGGCCACGTCGTCGAGGCTCATCGCGATGCGGGCGAGCACCCGCCGGGCGGCCCGGGCCTGGGTGGGCTGGGCGGCCAACGCGGCGGCGACCGTGCGGACTTCGGAGGTCAGCGCCGCGCGCTGCTCGTCCGGCGCCCAGAGCAGCGCCGCATCACCGGCCCGCGTCAGGTAGGACTCGATCGCGGCACCCGACGTCTCCACCGCGAGCACCGAGGTGAGCGTGTGCACCGCCGCGGCGGCGGTCACGTCACCGTCGGTGAGCATGTTCCAGATGGTGGCGACGGCGACGGCACGAGAGACCGACGTCGGCAGCGAACCGGCGGCCGCGATCAGTGCCGTCCTGTCACCGGTGGCGGGGCGGACGGCGGCGAACGTCAGATCGTCGTCATTGACCAGGTAGAGGTCCGCCCCGGCAGGCAGCGGGACGGGTGTCCGGGAGCCAGCCACCTCGACCCGGGCCAGCGCGGTCCGTGAAAGCTCGCCCGACTCCCAGCGGTAGGCGCCCACCCCCAGCACCTGCGGCCGCGGCGGGCCTTGCGGCCGGTGGCCCACCAGCACCGGGCCTGCACCGTCGTGCACCAGCGTGAACCGGTCGGTGCCGGCCGTGTCCAGCCATACCTCGCGCCACGCGTTGAGGTCGCGGCCGCTGGCCTCGCCGATGGCGTCGATCAGGTCCTGCAGAGTCGTGTTGTCCCAGGCGTGGCGGGCGAAGTACGTCTGCATGCCGGCACGGAACCGGTCCTCACCCACGAAGATCATGAGCTGCCGCAGAACCGCGCTGCCCTTGACGTAGGTGATGTCGTCGAAGATCGCGGCCGCCTCGGCGACGTCACGGACGGCCTGCCGGATCGGATGGCTGCCGGGGCTCTGGTCGACGAGGTATCCGTAGATCTTGTCGGCGGCGAGCTGGCAGGCCCAGGCATCGGTGTGCTCCGTGGCGTCCGTGGCCGCCCAGTGGCACGCGAACTCGGCGAACGCCTCGTTGAGCCAGACGTCGTCCCACCATCGCATCGTGACGATGTTGCCGAACCACATGTGTGCCATCTCGTGCAGCAGCACGGTAGCCAGGTAGTGCCGTTCGGCCGGTGTCGGCGGCACGCGGCGCAACGCGTAGTCGGCCCAGGTCACGCAGCCGTAGTTCTCCATCGCTCCGCCGAACTCCGGCATGAAGACGTGGTCGTACTTCTGTTGTGGAAACGGCATCGCGAACGCCTCGGCAAAGAAGGCGAGGCCCTGCCGGGTCAGCGTGAAGATCTCGTCCGCGTCCCGTTCGAGGATGTCGGCGAGCGACCGGCGCGCGTACAGGCCGAGGTCGTAACCGCCCACGGTGCGGCGGATCTCGTGCAGTGGACCGGCATTGACGACCGTGTTGTACGGCGACAGCGGCGGGGTCGGCGCGAAGGTCCAGCGACGTGCGCCGCCATCCGGGTCGGCCCGCTCGGCCGGGCTGTTGCTCACCACGGTCCACGCCTCGGGCGCGGTCACCGTGAAGGTGTGCGGCGCCTTGAGGTCCGGCTGGTCGAAGCAGGCCCAGACGTGACGGGCGTTGTCTGGTTCGAAGGTGGTCCAGACGTACACCTCGCCGTCGGCCGGATCCACCGCCCGGTGCACACCCGCGCCTCCGGTCGTGTCGGCCTGCTCAGTCTCGACGCGCAGCGTGTTGTACGCGGCGAGGCGGGGCAACGGAATCCGACCGTCGACGGCCGCCGGTAGCGCGACGCCGTTGAGCGTCGCGCTGATGACCGGTGCGGCACAGTCGGCGAAGGACTGCGCGTCCGGTTCGCGGCAGGTGAACGTCACCGTCGACACACACCGCACCATCGGCCCCGACGGCAGGCCGGTCAGGTCGATCGCGATGTCGTAGCGCTCGACAGCCAGGATGGCGGCCCGCTGGACAGCCTCCTCGTGGGTCAGGCTCCGCAGCTTCGTCACCGGCCGCGTTCAGGCCTTCGTCGCCGAGAGGCCCGCCTCGACCGCGGACACTATCTCGTCAGCCTGCGGCTCGGTGCCGGGACGGAACCGGGCGACGACGGCGCCGTCGCGGTCGACCAGAAACTTCTCGAAGTTCCAGTCGACGTCGCCGGCCCGCCCGGATCCGTCGGCGGCGGCGGTCAGGGTGGTGAACAGCGGGTGCTGGCCGGGTCCGTTGACCTCCACCTTCTCGGTCAGGGGGAAGGTCACCTGGAACATCGTCGCGCAGAACGCCGCGATCTCCGCCGGGCTGCCGGGTTCCTGACCACCGAACTGGTTGCAGGGCACGCCGATGACCGAGAAGCCTTGAGCGGCGAAACAGTCGTGCAGGCTCTGCAGTCCCGTGTACTGCGGGGTGAGCCCGCACCGCGAGGCCACGTTCACCACCAGGGTCAGATCGCCCTTGCGGCCGGCGAGCAGGTCGGGGCTGCCGTTGAGTCCTGCGATGGAGATGTCGTATACGCCCATGCCGATCACGCTACCCCGGCGGCGGGCGTCCTTCGTGATCGTTCAGGTGCTCGATTCCACGCGCTGCTTAGGTTGAGCGCGAGTCCTCACACGAACTGGCGAGGCGCATTTGAGCCAGGCGGTCAACGCGGTGGAAAGCACCGCCCGCCCATTCTTGGGAAGAACTACCGGAGTCAGCCTCCCGGAACTATTAGCAACAGGCTATCACCTGGCATAACGAGATTTGTTCCGTTCAACTGCGGGCAAAACGCAGTTGGTCAATGGCGTATCAGCCTGCGCGCAGTGCCTCCCCGGCATAGCGCTCGACCGGTCCGCGCATGCCGGCTGGCGGCGCGACCGCGGCGGTGCGGCCGGGCCGCCGCGCGACGATCAGCTTCGTCATCGCCGGTCGACGGAGACCACCACAGCATGCAGACGTTGAACACCCGGACGACGGTGGGCCGGTACGCGGCCCGCCGGTACGGTCCGACCGTGACTGTCCATGTAACCCCGTACGGCTCCTGGTCCTCCCCCGTCTCCGAGCAGCACGCCGCGCACAGCGTGTTCCGGCTCGGGGAGATCCAGGTGGACGGCGACGACGTCTACTGGACGGAGGAGCGCCCGGAGCAGGGTGGCCGGGTCGCCCTGTTGCGCCATCGCGACGGTGCCGCCACCGACGTCGGCCCCGCCGATTTCAGCGTGCGCAGCAGCGTCTACGAGTACGGCGGCGGCAGTTTCCTCGCCCGCGACGGTGTCGTGTTCGCGGTGTCTGACGGCGATCAGCGGGTCTGGCGGTTCGATCCGGACACCGATGGCCGGCCGATCACCGGCGGCAACCCGTCGGTGCGCTACGCCGACCTGCACGCCGACCCCAGCCGGGGCCGGCTGCTCGCCCTGGTCGAACGCCACCCGGTCGGTGGCGGTCTCCCCGTGCACGAGGTCGTCGCCGTGCCCGGCGACGGCAGCGGCCCGCCGGTGCCGCTGGTCAGCGGGCCGGACTTCCTCTGCTCGCCGCGGGTGAGCCCGGACGGCCGCCAGCTGTGCTGGATCCAGTGGTCGGCGCCGAACATGCCGTGGGACGGCTCCGAACTATGGGTCGCCGACCTCGACGATGCCGGCACCCCGTACGGTGCCCGCCTGGTCACCGGCGGACCGAGCGAGTCGGTGCTGCAACCGCAGTGGGCCCCGGACGGCGTGCTGCACTTCGTATCGGACCGATCTGGCTTCTGGAACCTGTATCGGCTCACGGGTGGGCACACCGGGTCGCTGGCCCCGATGGCAGTGGACTTCGCCCGACCGCAGTGGGTACTGCACCTGATCAACTACGCGTTCCTCCCGGGCGGGCGCATCGCGGCGGCCGGCGTCGAGAAGGGACGCTGGCGGCTCTACGTCATCGACCCCGCCGCCGATACGGTGACCGCGCTGCCGATACCGTTCGTCGACTGCGGATCGGTGGTCCGGGCGCGCCGCGACCGGATCGTTCTCGACGCAGCCACCGCGTGGGAGGTCCGCTCGGTCGTCGAGGTCGACCCGGGCTCGGCCGACGTCACGGTGGTCGCCCGGGTGCAGGGCATCATCGAGGTCGACCGCCGCTACCTGTCGGAGCCGGAAACCGTGGTCTTCGACAGCGAGGGCCGGCCTACGTGGGCCTTCTACTACCCACCCCGTAATCCGGACTTCCGGGCACCGGCCGGCACACGACCGCCGTTGCTGGTCCGGGCCCACGGCGGACCGTCGGCGGGTGCCACCGCGATGCTCGACTACGGCGTCCAGTACTGGACGAGCCGCGGGGTGGCCGTGCTCGACGTCAACTACGGCGGCAGCTCCGGGTACGGACGGGCCTACCTGCGCCGGCTGTTCGGCCGCTGGGGAGAGCTGGACGCGGCCGACTGCTGCGCGGGCGCCCGTCACCTGGTGGACCGCGGCGATGTCGACCCGGAGCGCCTGATCATCCAGGGCGGCAGCGCCGGAGGCTTGACCGTGCTCAACGCCCTTGCCCGCCACGATGTCTTCCACCTGGGCATCAGCTATTTCGGGATCGCCGACCTGGAGGTGTTCGCCCAGGACACGCACAAGTTCGAGAGCCACTACTGCGAGTGGCTGGTGGGTCCCTATCCGGCCGGTCGCCGGACATACCGGGACCGCTCGCCGCTGCGCGCGGTGGGCGGCGTGACCCGGCCGTTGCTCATGTTCCAGGGACTCGACGACCCGGTCGTGCCGGCCGGTCAGGCGCGGGCGATGTTCGAGGCGGTCCGGGCCAACGGCGTACCCTGCGGCTACCTGGAGTTCAGACACGAGCGGCACGGGTTCCGCATCGACGAGAACATCCACCGGTGCACCCGGGCCGAACTCTGGTTCGCCGGCCGCGTGCTGGGCTTCGACGTGGCGTTCGACGAGCCGCCGGTCACGATCGAGAACGAGAGCGCTATCGGGAACGTGACCGGCTCCTCGCCGACGACCACCCGGCCGCGGTGAGCGCCCGCGCCACATGGTCGTACTCGCCGGCGGGAGTCGGCAGGTCGACTATCAGCTGCCGGCCGTACATCGGCAGCCACGGCAGGCAAGGTCGAGCCGGTTGAGGGTGAACCGAGCCGCGGTCTGCGTCGAGCGGCTCGCGGTGAACCGTCGACGGCCGGTGGCCGTCCACTGTGCAAGCCGCGCCCGAGATGGCTGCTTGCCCTGATCGAAGGGCTGCGGCAACCTGCAACGCCGGGAGGTCGATTCGTGTCGTCAGACATCGTCACCGACACCGGGGGGGACCGCCAGCTGGCCGAGTTCCGTGAGCAGATCGGCCGCCATTTCGTGCGTGCCGAGCCGCGGCAGCGGGTGTGGGCGTACATCACGATGCTACTTAGCGAGCAGGCCCGCAAGAACGCCTGGGCGATCTCCCTGCGGGCCGGGGAACGCTCCCCGGACGGCATGCAGCGGCTGGTGCGCAACGCCGGCTGGGACGTCGAGGGTGTCCGCGACGCCGTCCGGCAGTTCGTCGTGGAGCAGATCGGCAGCGCGGACCCCGCCGACGGTGTGCTGGTCGCCGGCGCGACCGAGTTCGTCAAGCGTGGCGACCGTACGGTGGCTGTCGAGCGTCAGTACGTGCCGGCCCGGCAGCGCCGGGAGAACTGCCAGATCGGTGTCCTGGCGGGTTATGCGACCGGGCTGCGGTGTGCGCTGATCGACCGGGAGCTGTACCTGCCCGAATCATGGGCGAGCAGCCCCGAGCGGCGGAGGACGGCCGGCATTCCGGATCACGTCACGGCTGAGCCCCAGGCCGAGTTGGCGCGCCGGATCGTGGCGCGCAGCCTGAAGGCGCGCCTGCCGGTCGGCTGTCTGGTGTCCGTCGAACCGTACGGGCGGCACGCCCCGTTGCTGGACTGGCTGGACGAACGTGGCCTGCCGTACCTGCTCGGGATGGATGGGCCCGGCCTGACGAGTGTGCGCCTGGCCGGTGACCCGGCGAACCTGCCAGACACGTTCCGGGTCTCGCCGCTGTTCTGGAACCGTACGCCAGCACCGGGTGGGGCGGGGCGCTGGATCCTGTCCAGCGGCGGTGACAGCGGCATGCGCTTCATCTGCGGCGGCCCGTCCGGGCGGGCGCCGCTGGACGTCGTGCCGGCGGTCTTCGCGAGCATGGCTTTTCGCCGTTGCATCGACGACGCCCGGGCGCGCGCGGGGTTGGACGCCTACCAGCTGCGCACCTACCAGGGCTGGTACCGGCACATCACGCTGGCGCTGGCCGCCAGCGCGTGTCTTCTGCCTTCACGCTAAGTGCCGTTGTCGACCCCGTTCAGTGGCGGAGCCCGCCGCAGACGGCTTGCACGGGTTTAACTTCAGCCACTGCCAGGGCCTAGCAGTTCCATCCATTGGTCTCTCTGGAAGGTGCGAGGATGCCGAAACCGCGCGAAAAGAAGGACAACCACCTGCTGTACGCCGACGCCGTCGCCTCCCGCGGCAAGTCCGGAGTCTGGTTCGGCGAGCGCGAGGAGTTCAAGACGACCCAGAACGAAGTGATCGAAGCCGTCAAGGAAAAGATCAACTGGGTGCCGATCGAGAACGCCATCATGGCCGTGAGCCTCGACCCGCCGGGCATCGTCGTCATGGCGCCGAACCCGTCGCTGCCGGGAATCATGGTGCTCGCCGACGGCGCCACCGCGGCCAACACGGAACACCTCAAGAAGCAGTACACCGAGGTGGTCCAGGAGGTCCTCAGGGCGGCCGACATCAAGGTCGAGAAGTAGCCACATCGAGTGTTGTCCGCCGGGCGTCCCGCCACTGTCCGAGGCGCCCGGCGGCGCCACCACCCCCGTCCGATGTCGGCATTGCCGGGCAATGAGGAGGTCATGATGACGAGCAGCCTCGCGGAGCAGGACGTGCTGCGGATATGGGACAAGTATCTGCTGTACCTGCTCGGTGACGAGGGAACAATGTTCGATCCGGTGTCGCTGGACAGCGTCAGCCTGTCGGCCGACGAGATACTGCGGCTGCACGGCCACGAGCCGGTCCTGCTCGCGGAGCTGGCAGAACTGGGCTTCACACCGCAGCCACGCCCGGCGAATCCCCGCGATGCGCTTCTCGACCGGCTGCGCATGCTGAACATGGCCGGTCAGCCGGCCCGGATCAGCGGATACCGGATCGTGGTGACCGACACCTGCAACATGAAATGCACGTACTGCTTCGTGGACACGAACACCGGCAAGGACGACATGACCGTCGCCGACCTTCGCGAGGGCCTGGAGTACCTGTTCGAGGAGAATGCCGGGCAGCCCGAGGTCACCATCCAGTGGTTCGGCGGCGAGCCGACCGTACGGTTCGATCTGATGAGGTACGGCGACGAGTACGCCCGTGAGCTCGCCGCCCGGCACCGGGTCGGCCGCGTCCAGTCCACCGTCGTCACCAACGGCGTCCTGCTCAAGGACGAGATGATTGAGCACTTCAAGGAGTACAAGTACGGCGTCGGCGTCTCCTTCGACGGGGTGCCCGAGGACAACGTCGTGGAACGCTTCCTGCTGTCCGGCAAACCCGCCGACCCGCGCATCCACCGCAATCTGCAGCGGCTGCTCGAGGCGGGCGTGCACGTCGGTTGCAACCTGACGCCAACCCCGCTCAACGTCGCGAAGATGCCCCAGACCGTCGACTACATCCTGTCGCTGGGAATCCAGTTCATCTACGTCAACACACCGATCCCGATCTCCGGCAAGTGGCACGTCGACGGCGAGGCGCTTTGCCGGGCGGTCTTCCGCTCCCGACTGCTGGCGCTGTCGCGCGGCGCCATGCTGTTCTCCTCGATGGACCGCATCTATCAGGCGCTCGACACCCGGCTGCCGAAGATGTACGAGCACATCCAGCAGGACGGCGGGCTCAATGCGGCGCTGCTTCCAGGTGGCCGGATCTCGGTGCTGGACCTGAACTGGCGCGATCCGCAGTTCACCTTCCCGATCGCGCAACTGCGGGCCGACCGGGGCCTGCTGCAGACCGCGGCCAAGCAATTGCTGCCGTCACGGGAATGCGACGAATGCCCGGCCGCGGCGGTGTGCGGGGGCCCGTCACGCAACGACGTGTCGCTGCGACACAACCCGGAACCCGACCCGCAGATGTGCGACTTCTTCCGGACCGGGGTGCGGCTGGCGCTGACCGACCACACCGCCCTGCAGTGAAGGACGGGCCCATGCCACAACTGCAAGGTGTCCTGGTGTCCACCGCGGACCAGTGCGCGGTCAACTGCCGCTTCTGCTTCCGCGCCGACACCGGGCGCGACGTGCTCAGCCTCGACACGTACGCGCGGGCGCTGTCCCGATTACGTGAGCTGGGCGTCGAGGAGCTGTGCCTGTCCGGCGGTGAACCCACTGACCACCCCGAGTTCCGGCAGCTCGTACGGGTCGCGCTCCAGTTCGGCTTTCGCGTCGCCGTCGTCACCGCGGCCCGGCCCGGCCCCCGCCTCGACGCGTTGGCCTCGGCAGCCGGCATGCTCAGCCACGTCACCGTCTCGGCGGACAGCAGGCGTGCGGACGAACTGGGGCGTACCGGCCGCACCATCACCTCTGCCCTGCCCGTGTTGGCCGCCCTCGGCCACCACCGCGCCACGCTGCACGTCACCTGTTACGAGGTGGGCGAGGACGACCTGGCCGACATCAAGCAGGTCGTCACCGCGGCCCAGGTACCGGTCGAGGTCAGCCCGCTGCTGCACTCGCCGACCTACCGGTTCGACAATCCGCACCTCGACGCCGACCTGGAGCTGATCAAGTCCTCCTTCGGGCTGAGCGACGACCTGCGCGGCATCGTCACCGAGTACCGGACGTGGCTGCGCGCGGCGCCGCAGCGGCCGTGCGGCTCCGAGCGCGTCTACCTGTCGGCCGACGGTCATCTGCGGCGCTGCCCGTACCACCGCCCGGGTCAGGTTTCGGTGCACGCGCCACGGCAGCAGATCCAGGACGGGCTCGTTGCCATGTTCACCGACCCGCCCCACACCCAGCTGTCCTGCCTGGCGATCTGCCGGCCGGAGAATCGAGGTTGAGCCAGCGATGAACACATTCGCCAAACCCGCGGCCGTCGTCGGCACGATGCTCACCTCGGGTTCGTTCAACGGTGTCATGGTGCTGGGCCGTGACCCGGAGGCGGGCCGCGAGTTCCTGCGAACGGCTATCGCTCAGGGCTTCACCGCGTTCGACACCGCACCCGTGTACGCCCGCGGGGGCGCCGAGGAGGACATCGGCAGCGTCGTACCGCGCTCGGCCACGGTCTGGACCAAGGTCGGCGTCGACATCACCACACCCCTGCCGCAGCTGGACTTCACCCTGGACGGCATGGTCAGGTCGCTGGCGGGCAGCCTGCACCGGTTGGGCCGAGACCGGGTTGAGGCCGCCCTGGTGCACAACCCCACGCCCAGAACGCTGGCCGGGCTGGACCTGGAGGGGTTCGCCCGGCACTGCGCGCAGACCGGTCAGGCGGACCGCATCGGGGTCAGTGTCCTGCTGCCCGGCGAGAGCATGCCGCTGATCGCCGGAAAGCTGCCGCCGGGCAGCGTGGTCATGTGTGAGGCCGACCAGCTCGACCCCGACGACAAGGCGACACGAGAGCTGCTGGAGCCGTACCGCCTCGTGGTGCGCAGCATGTTCAGCGGCGGCGCCCGTCTGCGTGAGGTGCCCGACGACCGCCGCCAGCAGGTGATTGCCGACCGGATCGCCGAGATCACCGACCGGTACGCCCCGGAGGCGGTCGTGATCGGAGCGCGGGCCGTGGAGCACCTGGTTGATTACCTGCCCGGCCCGGATTGGAGGTCCTGACGGTGCACGCGAGGCAGATGGCACGACACCTGGAGGTCTTCGGCTTCGGGCGGGTGCCGGCCGTGGTGGACGGCCGGGCGTTGGACAAGCTGGCGGCGGCCTGCGACTGGATGATCGGCCCGGCGTCCAGCGTGCACGCGACCGAGCGGGTCACCGAGTTCGACGTGCTGGAGAGGATGCCCGAGCTGGCCGCCATCGCGCACGGCGACGTGGTGCGCGACATCCGGGACGCCTTCTTCGGGCGCGCGTCGCACATCGTGGCGAGCGACGCGAACCTGCTCGTCGGCGACTCGTACTGGCATTCCGACGGCTCCTACCAGACCCCGTTCCTACGGTTCGTGCTCTACCTGGAGCCGGTCACCGCGAAGGACGGCGCGCTGCGGGCCTTTCCCGGCAGCCACCGGCCCGACAATGGCTGGGCGGGCGAACCCACCCGGAACATCATGCGCCACGACGCCGATCTGGGCCGCTCGGGCGCACACCTGCCCGCGGCGGTCATCGACTCGCAGCCCGGTGACCTGATCGTCTTCGACACCAACGTGCTGCACTCGGCCTGGAACGGTGGCCGCCGCCGGCAGTTGGCCTTTAACGTGGCCGGCGAACCGCGCACCGACACCGAACGAGCGGACACCAGCCGCTACGTCCTCAACCGCTACGTCTCGGGCTCGGTGCGACTGGCATGAACCATGACACGCTCTCTGTATCGGATTCCGACGTTGCGTACTTCACCACGTTCGGCTTCCTGCACATTCCCGGTATCCTCGCCGCGTCCGCGTCGGCGATCGCCGAAGCATTCGAGGCCGTCTTCGCCGCCACCACGACCGTCGGCCGCCAGGGCCGTGCCGGGGTGACCCGGGTGGCCGAGCGCAGCGACACGCTGCGCGACCTCTTGCTCGACGACCACCGCTGCCCGAACGTCGCACGCCGGCTACTGGGCGCCAAAGCGTCGTACGTCGGCGGCGACGGCGTCCGCTACGACGGCGCCACCTACTGGCACCGCGACGGCAACCACCGCGAGCTGCGCCTTCTCAAGATCGTGCAGTATCTGGAGCCGCTCGGGCCGGAAACCGGCGCACTGCGCATCATTCCGGGCTCGCATCGCCGGCCGGCCGGCTGGGACGGATTCGCCGCCGACCTGACGGACCCGGCCGAGCAACTGGGCATCGCCCAGACCGACGTGCCGGCACACATCATCGAGTGCGACCCGGGTGACCTGATCGCCTTCGACCCGCACTCCTACCACGCGTCCTTCGGCGGGCGGGACAACCGGCGCCAGCTCACCGTCACCTATGCCGCCGAGCCGGGCACCGCCCTGGCCCAGCAGGAGCTGACCAACTATCTGCTGGCCGACCGGTCTGTGTTGTGACCTGTCCTCCGGCTCAAGGACCGCGTGAAAGGAAGAACGTCTCGTGACGCATGAACAACTGATCAGCCGGCTGCGGTGGGAGGCCCATAGATGGCTGCACGAGCACGACTACGCCGAGATCGTGCTTCCGTCCATCTGGAGCCGGTCGGAGGAGTACGGCGTCGAAGAGTTCACGCTGGCACACAGCAGGAAGTCCGCCGACCTCGATCTGAGGCTGCTCCAGTCGCCTGAGTTCCCGCTGTACAACGCGATGGCCGGCGGGCTCACGCGCAGCTACACGTTCGGCCGCTGTTATCGGTACGAGCTCGACGCCGCATTCTCCGACAGGAACTACCTGATGGAGTTCGAGCAGCTGGTCTTCGCCCAGAGCGGCACGACGGTCGAGGAGATGGTGGCCCTGACCGATCAGTTGGTGATCCATCTCGCGGAGTTCGCCGGAACGCGGCTCGACGGCGAGGACTTCTTCCATCTCGGCCCGCACGGACTGGTGCCCCAGCATGTCACCAACGGCCTGGTCGTCGAGTCTCTGGTATTTCTCACCCTGTCCGAGCAGAGCACGCCGGCGGACCGCTTCCGACTGTTCAAGAACCTCGAAGAGGCCGGCGCCCGTATCCATGCGCTGAACGGGTCGGCGGACGCCGTCGCCACGGAGTCGCTCTCCACACCGCCGCGGTACCTGATCGAGACGGACTCTGCCGGCCGCGCCGCCGTCGAGGACCTCGTACGCGAACACGCCAGCACTGGCCTCAACCCGACCTGGAACATGTATCCGCCGTTCCACTGGCGGCCCACCGAGGTCACGGACTCGACCTACAACGTTCGGTCCATCACGTCGCGCCGGGAGGCGGGGACCGACGGCTCGGAATTCATCACCGACGCCGAGCTGTACCTGGGCGGCCTCGAGGTGGTGCACATCCGCGGCTACGCGGACCACGATCAATTTCTCGACAACCTTCAGCACGCGGGGCTGCCGGGCCTGCGCGACAGGTACGACTACCTGCTGCCCGCGCTGCGGACGGCACCGTCGGGGATGGTGGCCAGCTTTCTGGGATGGGAGCGGCTCATCGCGGTTCTCACCGGCCTCGGGGCCGCCTCCGAGGTCGCGTACTACCCGCGAGCCGGTAACGGGGTGCCGCGCTGGTGACGCAGACCGGACCATCCCGACAGAGCGCCCCGCTCCAGTGGTTGCGTGAGCTGCGTGAGTCCCACGGTGTGGCCTGGGACGAGAGCATGAACACGTGGTACGTCACCCGCTACGACGACGTCTACGCCCTGCTCAACGACCCCCGGCTCGGGGCGCAGGTCGAGACCTACTGCCCGCCCGGCCTGAGCGAGCGGCAGCGGCGGACGTACTGGCGTGTGACGAACTTCGTCGACCTCTGGCCGGTCTTCTCCGACCCGCCACGGCACTCCGGTATGAGACGGCTGCTCCTCCCGCTGTTCACGCCCGCGGTGATCCGGCAGGTGGTCGCCGCGGTAGCGGGTTCCGTCGCAGCGAGCAGCACCACGGTGCCGGCGGACCGGATGTTCGCCGCGGTTGTCAGGCCAGCGTTGACGGCCGGCCTGTGCCGCCTGCTCGACGAGCCCGAGGAGGCCCTGGCGGAGCTCGCGGACTGCGCCGCCCGGATCCTCGCCATCGGGGCGATCGAGTCGTACGACCCGGAGTCCGGTCTGCGCGCCGAGCAGGCCATGGACGAGCTGGTCGGCCTGGTCGCCGAGCGCTGCGCCACACCGCGGAGCGCCTTCACCTCCACGCTGAGCCGCGCGGTGTCCGAGGAGCGCTTGAACCTGCTCGACGCCGCAGCGATGTACGCCCAGATCGTCAGCGGTGCGCTGGAGCCCGCTGCCACCGCGGTCGCACGGCTGCTGGAGGCGTTGACCGGCCCGCAGGGCGCGGCAATCGACCTCGCGGAAGACCTCGACGAGGCAGTCGACGAAGCCCTGCGGCTGGCCACCCCCTTCCACCTGGCCACGAGGCGGGCGTTGACCGACCTGACCCTGCACGGCCACGCCGTACGGGCCGAGTCGCGTGTCGTGCTGGTGCTGGTCACGGCGAACAGTGACCCGAGAAGGTTCCCGGATCCGTTCACGTTCCGGGTCGACCGCACCGGCGCCCGGCACGTCGCGTTCGGGCGTGGCAGGCACGCGTGCCTGGGTGCGGTACTGACCCGGCACGTCATGAGAGAGATGATTCTCGAGCTGAACGCGCAGGGACTGCTGCGAGACCTGCCACCTCTTGAACCGGTCTGGAACGTCGAGTTCGGAAGCCGTTTCGTGTACGACGTGGTGGCGGGGGCGAGCAGCACGACCCCCCGGCCCCGTTGAGGTACGGCAGTGGCTGCGCCGGTTCTGGCACGAGGTGCTGGGCGTGGAGTTGCCGTCCGTCACCAATCCGATGGATACCGGCGCGACCTCGATGGGTGACGCTGACAGCCACACCTCCCCGGTGACCGTGGCCCGATGCTCACCTCCCGGCGCACCCGGAAGGGCGCGGGTCTGCCGAGCCACTCACTGGCCGCCCCCATGGTCCACCATGGTGTACACCGTCCGATCGCACGTCCGAACTCACGTTAGGGTCGAGGGCATGACGCAAGCACTCGTCGCCAGTGCCTTCGACTCGCTGCACGTGGACGCCGTGCCCGACCACGAAACGCTGCGCCGGGTCTACGAGCTGCCCAAGGACGCTGCCCTACGAAAGGAGATGACCGAACTCACCGAACAGACCCGGCAGTTGATCGCCTGCTCGTCCCTCGTTCTGGTCGCCAGCGTCGACGCCAGGGGCAACTGTGACGTCTCCCCGCGCGGCGGCCCCGCCGGGTTCGTCTCCGTGCTGGACTCGCAGACGCTGGCGATACCGGACGCCACCGGCAACAAGCGCCTCGACACGCTGGAGAACGTCATCGTGACCGGCCGAGCCGCGCTGTTGTTCGTCATCCCGGGACGCACCACGACACTCCGGGTGAACGGCCGGGCCTGCGTGTCCATCCGCCCCGAAATGCTCTCGCAGCTGACCGCTGTGGGCAAGCCGCCGGCCAGTGCCCTGATAGTGGGGATCGAGGAGGTCTACCCGCACTGCCCCAAGGCGCTGATGCGCGGTGGAGTCTGGATATCGGAACAGTGGCTGCCGGCGGACGCCCAGCCGACCTCCGCCGAGGTGACGTTGGCCCAGCTGCGAATACCGGAGCTGACGATCGCTGACATCGAGCAGCGGGAGGCGGACGCCCTGAGGTACCGGTACGAGTGACGAGCCGTGCGGCGATGGTGCGAGCGTCCCCGAGCCCTGCTACGGCGAAAGAATCACCGTCGTAGCTCCTCGGGATTGATTGAAGATCAAGAAGGTGAGTGCCAGCGGCCTCGCCGCCGGTACCGGAAAGCGCGATGGATTGCGAATGATGACCCGCCGGTAATGGCGACATTCGCTGCCTCAGCCGCCTGGGCCCCGCAGTTGGGCGGGGTGACCTGGCAGTATGGGAGGGTGCCGCCGTCGTTGGGGTGAGGCAGCCGGCATGTCACCCGCAAGAGTGGACGACTGCTGGAGTGTTGCCCGCTCAGGCTGCTCATAGGGGCGGTCCGCGGGTGCCGTTCAATGGCGTGTTGTCACCCCTCGCGCGGCGCCGGCCAGCACATCACATGTCCGGAATGGGGATCGTCTAGGCTCTCCTGCATGCTCACCATGCAGGAAGCGTTGGCCCGGTTGACTGATTACTGGACGGCGCAGGGTCTGCTGACCGTTCAACCGATGAACACCGAGGTCGGAGCGGGGACATTGAATCCTGCCACCTTCCTCCGCGTTCTCGGTCCGGAGCCATGGAAGGTCGTCTACACCGAACCTTCCGTGCGGCCCGACGACTCCCGCTACGGTGAGAACCCCAACCGCCTGCAGACGCATACCCAGATTCAGGTGATCCTGAAGCCGGATCCGGGCAACCCGCAGGAACTGTGCATCGGCAGCCTTGCCGCCCTCGGTATCGACGTGGCGGCGCACGACCTGCGGTTCGTCGAGGACAACTGGGCTTCGCCCGCGCTCGGCGCCTGGGGCCTGGGCTGGGAGGTGTGGCTGGACGGCCTGGAGATCGGCCAGTTCACCTACATGCAGCAGGCGGGTGGCATAAACCTCGAACCGGTCGCCGTGGAGATCACCTACGGTATCGAGCGGATCATCATGGCGCTCCAGGGCGTGCGCCACTTCAAGGAGATCGAGTACGCGCCTGGCATCAGCTATGGCGAGGTGTTCGGCCAAGGCGAGTACGAGATGTCGCGGTACTACCTGGACGACGCGGACATCGCCACGAACCGGCGGCTGCTCGAGCTGTACGCGGCGGAGGCGCAGCGGCTGATCGACGCCGGGCTGCCGGTGCCGGCCCACACATACGTGTTGAAGTGCTCGCAGACCTTCAACGTGCTCGACTCCCGCGGCGCGGTGTCCACGGCGGAACGGGCGACCGAGTTCGCGCGGATGCGTCGAATGGCCGCCGAGGTCGCCAGACTGTGGGTGGCCCGCCGTGAGGAGTTCGGCTTTCCGCTCGGCCGCGCGGAGCCGCTGCCCGTGGCCGGCCCGGTCGCCGCGGTGAGGGTGACCGACGACCGGCCCCGGACTCTGGTCTTCGAGGTCGGCACGGAGGAACTGCCGCCGTCGGAGGCGCGTGCGGCACGCGACCACCTGGCCCAGGCTGTCGCCGACGGTCTTGCTGGGACCCGGCTTACCTACGGCGAGGTGCGGGTCTACGCCACTCCGCGCCGGGTGCTGGCCGTGGTGGAGCAGGTAGCCGCTCGGGAGAGCGACTACACGAACACCGTCCGCGGCCCGCGCGTCTCGGCGGCGTACGAGGCGGACGGCAGCCCGACCAAGGCCCTGCAGGGCTTCCTGCGCGGCCAGAACGTCACCATCGACGCGCTGGGGGAGGCCGACTTCAACGGCCAGCGGCACGTGGTGGTGCACAGGCAGGAGACCGGCGGTACCGCGCCCGAGGTGCTCGCCACCGTGCTGGGCAAAGTGGTCACGGGCCTGCGCGCGTCGAAGAACATGCGGTGGAACGACTCGCAGCTGTCCTTCACCAGGCCGATCCGCTGGCTGACCGCCCTCTGGGGTGACCACCAGGTTCCGGTCGTGGCCGGGATCATGGCCGCCGGTCGCAGCACCCGCGTCCTGCGGGTCGCCGACCAGCCCGTCGTCGAGGTGGCGTCGGCCGAGGAGTTCCTGTCGACGCTGGCGTCCAACGGTTTGGTCGTTGACCCGGCCCAACGCCGTGAGCTGGTGGTTGCCGGTGCCGAGGAACTGGTTCACTCGCAGGGCCGGGTCGACGTAGCCGGCGAGGCCCCGCTGATCGACCAGATCGTCTACCTGACCGAAGCGCCGACCCCGCTGCTCGGCACGTTCGACGACCGCTACCTGACACTGCCCGACGCGGTGCTGACCACGGTGATGCGCAAGCACCAGCGCTACCTGCCGGTGTGGGACGCCGACGGCGCGCTGCTGCCGATGTTCGTCACCGTCGCCAACGGCCCGGTCGACGTGGATATGGTGCGGGCCGGCAACGAAGCGGTGCTGCGCGCCCGCTACGAGGACGCGGCCTTCTTCTACCGTGCCGACCGTACGCTCTCGCTAGACACGATGCGCGATCACCTCGACCGGCTCACGTTCACCGACAAGCTGGGGTCGATGGCCGACCGGGTGAGCCGCATCGGCGCGCTCGCGACGTCGCTGGCGGCGGACCTCGGACTGTCGTCGCCGACTCTGGACCGGGCCGCGGACCTGGTGAAGTTCGACCTCGGCTCGCAGATGGTCACCGAGATGACCAGCCTGGCTGGTGTGATGGCGCGTGACTACGCGCTCAACGCGGGCGAGACCGAGGCGGTCGCACAGGCCCTCTACGAGGCGGAGCTGCCGCGGAACACCGGCGACGACGTGCCGGCCACGCTGCCCGGTGCGCTGCTGTCGCTGGCCGACCGGCTCGATCTGTTCGCCGGCCTGGCGGCCACCGTCGGGTTGCCCACCGGAAGCAGCGACCCGTTCGCCGTACGCCGTGCCGTTCTGGGACTGCTCGCCGTGCACCGGGCCCACCCGGAGCTCGCGGGGCTGCGGCTCACCGATGCCCTCGCCGCGGCCGGCGCCCTGCAGCCGGTGGAGGTCGGCGACGACGTCCTGCACGCCAGCGGGGAGTTCCTGGCGAAGCGGTTCGAGCAGGTGCTGACTGAGGAGGGCCACCCGATCGACCGAGTCCGTGCCGTTCTCCCGCACTTCGCCCAGCCGTCGGTCGCCGACCGGCTGCTCGGCCAACTTGCCACCCTCGCGACGGACCCGGAGTTCGCCGCGGTCGCGCAGGCGATCCAGCGGGCCCGACGAATCGTGCCTGAGGGCACATCGGCCGGGTACGACCAGGGCCTGCTCAAGGAACCGGCCGAGGTGGCGTTGCACCAAGCGGTGCAGGGCGTGCTGGGCCGGCTGGGCGCGGGCCGGGAGCCCGATCTGGCCCGCTTCGCCGCCGAGACGACCGCATTGGTCACACCGCTGGAGGAGTTCTTCACCGACGTGTTCGTCATGGCCGACGACCTCGACGTCCGCGCGGCCCGGCTGGGTCTGCTCGCCACCGTACGTGATCTGAGTGCGGGACTGCTGGACTGGGCGCACCTGCGCCTCTGACGAACCGCTGCCCGGTCCCGGCCAGCAACCAGCCCTTCGCCCGTTACCTTTTTGATCGTCGCCAGCCGGGTCGCTGGTCAGGCCGGTGGCGAAGCCACGAATTTCGGGGCGTCCGGCATGGCGGGCGCGGTCGATCCAGGCGTCGAGGTGCTGCCCGGTGCCCTGGTGGCGACCAGCGGGCGAGGTCAGCGATTGTGTCGGGGTCCGGGCAGCGGCCGCGGGCCTCGGCGAGGTCGACACGGTCGTCGTCGGTGAGCTTGTGGCCAGGTCGCATGGTCCAAGCGGTGATGCGCCGGGCCGACGGCACCCGGCCTGCGGTCGCGGGGCTGGGGGCTGGACAGGCACGGTTCGTGGCAAGCCAGTCCCGCAGCACCGGCAAGCTCCCTTGATAGCCACGGGCACGATCTCGCCGTGCAGGTCAGCGGTCTGATGGACGCCGTCGGTGAGGCGTTGCCGCAGGTGGGAGTGAAGCGGGGCGAGGACGCTGGGCCGGCTGCTGGCGTTCGGGCCGATCAACACCTCGGGGGAGGAGGCGTGGGCGTACTTGCGGGCGTTTCTGACGCGGCGCACGCCTCGTCCTCCGCCTTCAACGCGGCGGCCTGGTTGGGGGACCCTGCCGCTTGTGCTGGCGACGGCGCCCGTTCCGTCGGGCGGAAGGCCGATGATGAAGAACCAGCGGGCTTGACCATTGACGAGGCGGTGGCTGTGGACAGCCATAGGGCTGCACCTTGTCGGCTCCGCCTGAAAAAACTGGCTCTGGCACACATCTTGTGAGTCGCGCTCGTCGGTGGTTCGGGTGGGGTGTCGGGATGGAGATCATCCCGGCGTTGCTGCCGCACCTGACGGGCCTGCGGTTGGAGGCGGTGGTGGTCCGGGGCGTCGGGGTCAGGATCGATGCGGCGACACAGACTGTGCAGGCGCAATGTGGCACCTGCAGCACCTGGTCGACCACTGTGCATGGTCGCTATGTGCGGCGACTGGCCGACGTCAGGTTAGGTGGTCACGAGGTGCTGGTCGCGTTGACGGTCCGCCGATTCACCTGCGTGAACTCCGAATGCGGGCGGCGGACCTTCGTTGAGCAGGTCCCCGGCCTGACTCGTCGGCATGCTCGTCACACCGTCGTGGCGGCCGGTGACTTGGAGGCCGTCGCGGTGGCGTTGGGCGGTCGACCGGACAGCAGGTTGGGCAGCGGCTGGCCGTGTCGGTCTCCCGCTCGACGTTGATCCGGATGATCCGCCGGATGCCCGACCTGCCGCCGGGGACGCCGACGGTGCTGGGCGTGGACGACTTCGCCCGTCGTGCGCGGCTGTGGCAGTACGCGACCGATGAGCTTCCCGACCTACCGCAGCTCGTCGCCCGGAAGCGGGTCACCGGCGTCGGCGAGGACGGTACCGAGATCCGGCACAGCATCGCCGCGCTCGCCGCAGCCCTGCGACGCATTCCAGTCCGGCCACCGGTACCTCTGGCGAAGCTCGCCCACGACATCACCGGCGACCCACACTACTTCGACCTGACCACCCTCAACGGCATCCGCCTCGTGGCTGCAATAGCCGAACGCGCCGGCCAAATCGAGCCGAATCGGCCGGATCTTGTACGCGCGCTGCTGTCTACCGTCGGTGTCATCGCCGACCGGCTCTCCGCGACGGTCCTGCTCTTCAACGTCGAGGCTGTCGGCGACGGACCGATCGACCGGCGACTGCGCGATTCACCGGCACCTGTGGCGCTCACATTGCTCGACTTCGTACAACATCCGCCTGTTCTCGCATTGCAAACCCTGACGGTCGTGGAGAACCCGTCGGTCCTGGAGATCGCTTTCATCGCCGGAGTGCGACAACCGATCGCCTGTACCAGCGGCCAGCTACGTGCGATCGATCATGTGCTATTTCAGCTCACTGTTTCGCACGACGTGCGCCTGCGCTATGCCGGCGACATCGACACTACGGGCAGACAGATCGCAGCGTTCGTCGCACCGACCTATGGCGCCGAATTGATTGCGATGGAAACGACAGCGCCTCCGAAGCTCGACATCGTCCGCCGACCATACCTCGCCCAGGCTGCGCCAAGGTGAGCCGCACCACACGCTCGCTGCCGCAACGGCACCATTTCGGGTGCGCATGCTCATAGATTACGGTACGGCCAGGGTTGGCTCAAGCTGGCACTCCTACTACCGTGCGTTGAGCATGGGCAGCAGTGAGGCGCACGGCTCGAGGTAATGGCCGGCGGTCCCGGCGATCAGCGCCAGACCGACTCGGTCGCCGAGACCCTTGGTGTCGGCAACGATTGGTCCGAGGGCGACAGTAGAGGATCTTTCCACCTGCTGAGGTTCCGGAATTCCGGCAGTTCCATCCCATACTCTGACCGGGCTTGGCAGCTCCGTCGCCCGCCAAGCCCGGCGAGCGTGTCACTTCGCGGGTGTGGTCTTGACGGTGGCGCGTAGCGTCTGTGCGAGGCTGGGCATCGCCTTCCAGCCGTCGGCGACTTGGGCGATTCGGGCGGTGTTGGTGGTGGTGAACTTCTGCAGGTCGTTAGCGGCGGCGTTGACGACTCCATCGAGCCGTGATTCACGGCAGGCCCAGTCGGCAGCGGCTACCTTCTTCTCGAATGCGACAGCGTCGGCCCATTCAGGGAGGGCGGTCGGGTCCGACGGACGCTCAAATGACACAGGCGGGAACTTTTGCTCGACCTTCAGGTACGCCTCGGACAGGTCACCGGCGTCGATTCCGGCCGACTTCATGCAGCTGGCGTATTGGCGAGTCAGGTCCGGTGCGACCTGCTGCTGGACGCTACCGAGCAGGTCTACCAGCTCGACTTCCAGTTCCTCCTGCCCGTCAGGAACCCTGAGCTTCTCACCCTCAGTTGCGGCGTTCTGGCAGGACTCCACAGCAGTGAACCAGCGAGCTTGCTCATCCGCGGCGGCAGGCAAACCCGGGTTGGGGGTCTCACCTCGCTTGGCCAGCATCTCGATACGGGCGGCGACCCCGAAATCGGCGCGCTGGGGCGCAAATCCGAGCAGGTCCCCGGGGGCAGGGTCGGTAGGCGGGCTCATCGGCTGATAGGGGGTGACGCCGTACACGACGCCCTTGGTCCGGGCGCAGGCGGCGATCGCGGACTGGCTGGTGAGCCACATCCGCTCCTCGCCGGCCAGGCGCTGTTGCGGCGTTCCATATACCTGGTCGATCACAGCGGACAACATGGCCGGGGCATCGACGCCGACGGGCGCGGCGGCCGGCATGCCGGGCTGGGCGCAGCCGGCCAGCGCGGCGATGGTGACGGCGGTTGCAACGGCAACGTTCCGGCGGCGGTTAACCATTGGCCGGTGGGCTCCCTTCATAGGAAATCAGGACGAGCAAGAAGTGACCGAGCCGCCCCCGTCGTACAGGTACGAGCCGGTGGAGGTGAGCCACCACGAGCGGGTGCACTTGTTCGGAATGCTCACGATGACATCAGATGGTACGCCGATCGCTATCTCGCAAGTGCCGCTGGTGGTCGCATTGTTGTTGCCATAGCAACTAAAAAGCTTGTTGAAGCCGAATACGTTAACGGGACTCGTATGGTCGGCAGGACCGTGCCATACGTGCGTCGAAGTGACCGCTCTCGCGGCTCCAGTCGTACCACATGTCCGGGCACTTACCGCTGGGCACGGCGCCGGTCGGAGCGGCCAACACGCGCAGCAGATCCGACGAGTCGTTCTGATTGTAGAACCCGTACGACGAAGATGGCCGGACATACAGGTTCCCCGCCCAACGGGACGGGGATCCCACGAAACGCGAAGAGTAATCACGCTTCGTGGGGAAATAACGTGTCCGAATCGGTATCGTCGCCCCACCCCAGACAACGCCAGCAGCGGAGGTCCTCGTTGACGACGGTTCGGCAGGGCAAGCGCCCGCCCGCGCTCGGGCGGCTGGAACCCGGCTTGACTGGCGGCGTTGTGGGCGAGCCCGATGAACAGGCGTTTGCGCCAGCCGGCCACACCGTGCGGCAGGTGCGGCGCAGCGTGTTCTTCGAAACGAAGGAGGAGACCTGGTCGAGGGCCGACCCCGTGGCGAGAGGGTGGGTGGCACCGCACCCTATGGCGGCCGGCGCCCGATCCGCACCCGAGACGCTGAACCTGGTCGGGCGTGCGGCGCACGCCCGACCAGGATGTGGCGGCTCAGACCGCCGGGAACGGGCGCAGCCCGATGTCGACCGTCAACGTGCCGCTGGACGGAACGGTTACTCGCTTCGCGGCGGCCACGTCGGCGACGCCGTCGTACCAGCCGGCATAGTCGGCGAACCCGCCCCACTGCCAGCCGACGGTGACCGTCTGCCGACCCAGCACCCGCGTCTCGTACCGGCCGTCGTTGTCCCACGTCGACCCGACCACCTCGCCGGTGGCTGCGTTGTGGAACGTCAGCACGGCACTGACCGGGCGTCCCGCGGGGTTCGTCAGCCTGCCGGTCACCAGGGTGCCGCGCTTCAGCGCCGGGCTGTACGTGGTGCTCTGGGCGGCCCGGACGGTGACCGGCTTCGCCTGGCTGCGGATCGCAACCCCGCCGGACCATTGGAGGGCGTGGTGGGACGTGGAGAACAGGAGCGGCCAACGGTAGGGGCCGAGCCAGTCGATCCGGTAGGTGCCCTGAGCGTTCAGATCCGCGTCCCAGTGGAGGTAGGACAGGCCCGAGGAGTGGGCAAGGGAGACCGTACCCGAGGTCACCGGCGTGCCGGTGGCGGCGCTGGTCACGGTGCCGGTGATGGTCCCGGCACGGTCCAGGCGGACCGGTGGGGCGATGACGGTCCCACCGGCGGCGACGGTGAGGGTCCGGGCCTTCGCGGGGTCGCCCGTGCCGCCGGTGGCGCCGACCCACTGCGCCCCGTACAACGAGCCACCCGTAGGGCGGACGAACAGCTTCCAGGAGCCGGCCTCGACGCCGTCCAGCCGGAGGTGCCCGCTCTCGTCGGAGCAGGCCAGCGGACCCACAGCAGGCAGCTCGCCAGTGCCGGACGGCGCGACGGTTGCGCAGGCTCCCCCGACCGGCGCCCCGGTGGCAGCGTCGACCACCGTCGTCTCCACGTGGGCGGCGGGCGTCAGGTCGACCACGGCAGGACCGCTGTCGCCCTCGACCACGGTCACCTCGGCGTCGGTGGCCAGGTAGTTGCCATCTTCGGTGTAGACCCGGATCGTCTGCGGGCCGGGGACGAGCCGGGGAATGGTCAGCTCGGCTTCGTCGCAGTTGCCGCCGCGATCGACGGCGTACGCGCAGACCCGGGTGAGGGGCGCGCCCGTGATCGCGTCCCGCGCCCGCACGGTGATCGGGCTGGGCGTGACCAGCCGCTCGGCGACGTCCGTCGTGCCCCCCGCGGCCACCCGGAACGCCTCGGCATCGGCGTAACGGGTCTTGCCAGGCACCCACTGCCGGAGCCCGTCGTCCGGCAGGTCGGGGTCGTAGTACGCCGGAGTGATCCTGACCTTGTAGTCGGCGGCCGGTACCTCCACGCTGAGCTGCCCGGACTCGTCGAGTTGCAGGTAGCCGGAGTAGCTGTCGTCGGTGGCGGCGAGGTCGACGACACCCCGGGCGGCGGTGCCGTCGGGCTGGGTCACGGTGAGTCGGAGCAGCCCGACATCCTGCTCCTGGGCGGAGGCGGCGGCCGGTAGAGCGGCGGCCAGAACCGCGGCGGTGAACGTGGCGAGACTTCGACGTACGAAGGACACAGGGATCCCCTCTCCGGTTCGCGCACGGGGTCCCGCGTGGCAGCCGACCAGACACGCCCCCGTGCGTCATGTGCCGCCGGCAGCGTAGGTTGCTTGGTGAGTCGCACGCTGTCCGTGATCCGGCTCACGGCCGCCGTGCCGCGCTTCCCGTGTGAACAGGCATATCGCTCGTACCCGCCTCAACCGTTCTCCGGCAGCTCGACACGCCAGTCGTTCGACACGACCATCATCGCCATCGACGGCCCGGGCGGATCAGGCAGGACGACGCTGGCGGCGACCGTCGCGGAACTGCTCAGTGGTGCGACGATCGTCCACGGGGACGACTTCTACCGCCCCATGCCAGAACATGAACGTACTCAACTCGACCCGCAGCAGGGCTACCCGCGATACTTCAACTGGCAAAGCCTCCACGACCAGGTCTTCGTGCCGTCACGCGCCCATCGGACGGCGCGCTACCAGAGCTACGACTGGGCCATTGGATCAATCAACGCCCCGGCTACCGATGCCGCCACGGCCACACCAGCACCCAACAGCCCACCAACCCCCGACGCAAGATCCTCTACCTCAGAGAAGACCACATCATCGCCCGACTCGCCGACCATCCCCGACTCCCCAGCGGCATCCAGACCCCACACGACCTGGTCACACTCCTACACAGAAGGAAGATCACCATCGTCTGCGACCAGGAACACTGCACACCAACCACAGAAAAATCCGCGCAGGTCAACCTGCGCGGATCATGATCGATATATGGTAATGATGTGTCCGAGGGGGGATTCGAACTCTTGCACGTATCATCGGTGCTCCATTTCGGGTGCACATGCTCGTAGATTACGGCACGTTCAGGGCTGGCTCAACCTCACGCGCCTATTACCGCGCGTGAGCATGAATCGAAGTCGGGCCGCGTATGGTCCAACCTTGGCCAGCTGGCTGGGTTATCGACTGACCGAAATGAACGTGCAGGCATCAAGCTTGAGCCCCACCGCAGGGGTCCTGGTGAGTTTCAGTCGACCGGCGTTGACGGCAACCCGTGCCGCTCGCGTTCTTCGGTAGCGAGCGCACCAGGTTCACCGCCTTCGTCGAACTCTGAAATTCACCACAACCGCGCACAGCGCCAGAGCATCCGGCGCCGACCAACACCATGCAACGAGGTTCCCGCAACGCGCAGATCTGCGCTCGCACCGCCAGGGCGAGGGTCTGGATCCGGATGAGTCGCCGGCGTCGCGGTATCGGAGCTGGGGTGGTACAGCCAGTCATGGCGACGGCATAAGCCCTGACGAGCAGGCTGGCATACCAGGCCGTGGCAGGCCTGGAGGCCACCCCGCACCTGCTTCTCGCAGAGCATCACCCCACGTGACCCTGTGCACTCTGATCGATACTTTCCGTGCATAACTCAACATGCGTTGTCCCTGAGTAGAGGGGACCTCGATCGGGCCTCGGGCAGCATCCGCTCATGGCCCCCCTGCGCATCAGCCCTGAAGCGTTACAGTGAATGCAGTGGCGAATCCCGTCTGGACGCCGGTCGGTGCCGGGAGCGTCCGTCACGGGAGGTCGCTACCCTTGGCTCACTGTGACGTCTGTTGTCTGCGTCTGAGGCTCACGAAGATCAAGACTTTGCCGAAGCATTACGGTGATGAGACGTTCGGCTTGTTCAGCTACGGCGCCCAGAAGGAATGCGATGGTTCGGGAACGACTCTTCACACTGCGGAGCGTGATATCTCAAGACAGTGCAGGCGTCCACGCAGCCGTCAGATCTGTCCATCCTGCCGTCGCACGTCCCTGACGCTGAACAGGAACGGCAGATTCCCGAAGCACCTCTCCCCCGACGGCACCAACTGCTCCATGTCCGCGAGGCGAACAACCGCAGGTAGGATTCTGAGCAAGCGCCGCTCTTTACGGTCACGTTTCACGCGCTTTCGGCGGACACGTGAGGATCCTGTCTAGAGCCCTAAGCTATCGGAAGTCATCACATTGCCCGCCGCGCTGCATGGGGGATCCGAATCATCCGAAAAGTTCGCGGATAACTCCCATTGCTCGTGGCGAGATCGCTTCGTCGGGGTAAAAGTCGCTGCACAGGCGTATAGCGTCGTCCACCGTCGTTACCTTGGCCAGCGCCGCTAGGGCGCGAAGGTCGTCCACGTCGCGGGTTCGCGCCGCGAGCGCCTTCATTGCGAAGATGTGCTCCGGCGAGGCGGCCATCACGCGCAGGCCAGGGTGGTCGAAGACTCGCCGCTTGCCCGGGTCGTCCTTGCCGGATACATACACGCTGGCCTGCTCGTTGAGCCACCACGGCGGTAGGCCCAGTTCGTCGGCCACTGCACGCGCCTCATCAAGAACGACTCCGTGCGGGACGAACATCGCGTCGACGTCCCTGGTAACCCGTTTCGCGTCGTAGGCGAGCGCCATCGCGGCACCACCCACAATGAAGATGTCAGCGACGACTCCGCGCCGGACAAGCCGGTCGCCCAGCTGAGCGAACGCGCGTTCGAGTTCCGCGCGCCCCATGAGGACGCCGTCTGACCCGCTCACGCCGCAGCCAGGTCGTGAACGGAGAGGTACACACCGTGCTTCCGGAACGCAGCCGGGGCCCATGCCAGGGCGTCGGCCCGATGGATGGCAAGTTCGGCCGGGAACCATGCCCGGCGCAGCACACGTGCGTCGACCCAGGCAGGCGGAGCAAGATCTGCCTGAGCTAGCAGGTGCTCCGCAAGCGCGGCAAGCAGCGCGTCCCACCGTGGGTCTCCGTTTAGCCCGGGCTCATCTCGTAACAGGTCGGTCCTGGTTTCGGCGGGTTCCCAGCGGTACTCCTCCAGAAACTCCCATACGAGTTTCCAGCGAGTCTGGTCGGTGTCCGCGGATGCCAGATGGGTGGCCAACCTGGCCAGACTCATCGGTTCGTAGCTGGTACCCATCGGGCAAGCCTCACCTTCGAGCCGACGGCTTCATCCGTTGCAGACTATCGCGGCGCCGGCCGCGAACACCGCAGAGGTGAGGTGGCGACGGGTGCCCGATTTTGGGCCGCGACCCTGCTCGGAGGGTTCACTCATGCTGCGCGCACGGCATCACCCTTGTGATCTTGGTTGTAGGCAGCGCAGTCTGTGACGTTGCCCGTCAACTAACAGGGGGTGCATGCGAGCGTGACTCTCAGTCAGGATGCGATCGAGAAGACGACGAAGTTGGTCGAGTTTCTCGCTGAGGTAACGGCCGCAGTCGAGCGGGACCCAGTGTGCGACATTCTGGAAGACCCGGACGCGCCTGATCCCGTCATCTGAATCGATGCCCTACCGCGGGGCGTTCAGCGGATGGCTAGCCCTGCCGATGATGTGATCATGCGGCTGCGTCCGTCTCGGCCACCGACGGAGCCGGCGCCGCCGGAGTTGCTCCAAGATTGGATCGACATGGACCCCGTGGGCAGGTTCGCTGGTCCTGCGCCGCACCTGTTAGTACTCCAGCAGGAGATCCGTGCTGGCCTGCGACGGCAGTGTGGTTTTGTCCGTGGGCATGGAGCAGCCACCGCTGAGTCTCGTGGTTGTGTG
>NZ_JBEZCX010000026.1:1301-92695 GCF_040647835.1 Micromonospora sp. NPDC049240 | reverse complement strand
GGCCCAGGTCGTACGCGCGTCCACTCGCTGGTGGGCGGATCAGGTGCCCCGCCGCGCGGGCCACCCCACCGAGGGCTGGCTCATGGCCCCGTGACCTCCCGGCCGCAGCCGAACTGAGCATGCGGCGGGCGGGCCGGGAAAATCCCATCGCTGGCTCAGCATGTCTACGACACCGCGTTGCGCGCCTACACCACCGGCGACGTCGTCCTCGTCGACGGCATCGAGGCGCTTCCCGCGGTGGCGGACGTCAACCGGGTTCGCCGGCGCCAGCGGCGCCGCGCTCCCCCGAATCATCGACGGCGTCGTCCTGGGCACCCTTGGACTCAACCGCTGCCATATACGAAGCAGATTACTTGCTTTTTGTTTCGCGTATACGTTATCGTAAATCTTCTCCCTTCCACCTGGTACCGCCGAACCTGCGGGTCATCCCGTCGTCATCCCCACGGCACAGGCCAAAGAAGATCAACGACCTCAACCATCCGCAGACCCTCCCCGAGAGGATCCGACCAGAGGACGACCGAATGGCGAAGCGGATACTGCACAAACTCATCGACGACCTGACCGGTGACGACGCTGACGAGACCGTGCGTTTCGCCTTGGACAACGCCAGGTACGAGATCGACCTCTCCGCGGACAACGCCCGGAGGTTCCGCGAAACCCTGGCACCGTACGTCGCGTGCGGCAGGAGGACCGGCCGGAACAGCCGCACGGCCCGGCGCGCCGGCGGAGGTCGTCGATGAGCCTGCGCCCGGACGCCGGTGCGAAGCGATCATGTGCGACGGCGTGGGCGCGTCAGGGCGCCGGCGGCAGTGCGGAGATCCGGGCGAGGTTGGTCCGGGTCCCTCCGCGACCAGCCAGGCGAAGCGGCGTCCGACATCGACGGGTACCCGATGCGGGTGCCACGCCACCAGCACCGGCTGGCTGATCGGGTTCACCAGGGGATCGTCAGGAGGTCCTGGTTGGCCAGTCCGGCAGGAGCGCCAAGGGTGACTGCGTGGAACTCGCGCAGGCAGACGTCGTACGCCTCCCGGCTGAGTCCGACGTAGTGGATCAGCGGGTGACCCGCGGCCTGCCCGCAGATCAGCTCCGGGTGTCGGCGGGCGCTGATGCCTGGCGGACGGGAGATCCACGGGTGCGCGCAGAGCTCGCAGAGGCTGACCTGCTTCCGCTGGGCCAGCGAATGGGTCCTCCAGAGCACCGCCACAGCGGGCTCGTCGGTCGAAGTTCCCCGAGGCAGGTGAAGTTGGGCTTGCTTGGCTCAGGTGGTCGCCGCCACAGGTGACTCCGACCAGGCAAGAGACAGCGGCGATCCTGCACGCTGACGCGTACGGCGAAGCGGGCACCCAGGGGCACGGCCGGATTCTTACGGGCTGGATCGCATCGCCGCGTGGGCGACGCGGGTGAGGCCAGCTCGTATCCGTTGTTCGCCGAGTTCCGGCAGGAGTGTGCCTACGTGTTCGGCGGCCATGGCGGCGAGCAGGGCGTGGGCGGTGTGTTCGGGGTCGGGTGTGTGGCCGAGCAAGATTGACATGTGGCGGTGCCAGAACCGGTAGGCGCCAATCCGGTACCGCGCACCGGGTGTCGAGGTCTCTGACATTCGGACCAGGGCCAGGTGTTCCAGCAGGTAATCGAGGTAGGCCTCGATGAAGGCGGTCAGGCGTTCCTCGGCCGGCGCGCCGGGGCCGAGGGGTGGCGGCCCGTGCAGGATCGTCTCCTGCAGCACGGACTCCCGGGAGTCCAGCAGCGCCGCGGCCAGCCCTGACTTGTCGCCGAAGCGGCGGAACAAGGTGCCCTTGCCGACACCGGCGGCTGCCGCCACCTGGTCCATGGACACCGCTTCGACGCCGTGTTGGGCGAACAACCTGCCCGCGGCCTTCAGCACGGCGGCGCGGTTACGTGCCGCGTCCGCGCGCTCCTTGGCTGGTGGGGTGCGCAGGAGCTCCAGGGGCGTTGCGGAAACGGACTGCGGTCCGCTATCGTGGTGAGGCACAACCGGACTATAGTCCATATCTCTCGGAAGGTAGCGACATGACCGCACTCATCACCCGCGACGAACTGAAGGCGGCGATCGACGCCGGCTCCGTGACTGTGCTGGACACGTTGGGCGGCGAGTACTACGCCAAGCAGCACCTGCCCGGCGCCATCGAGCTGGTCCTGGCCGACGTGGAAGCCGAGGTGGCCACCCTGCTTCCCGACCGCGGCGCCGCGGTCGTCACCTACTGCTCCAACCCGGCCTGCCCCAATAGCGGACAGGTCGCCGACCGCCTCACCGCTTTCGGTTACACCAACGTGCGGAAGTACCGCGAGGGCATCCAGGATTGGGTGGAGGCCGGGCTCCCCACCGAGTCCGCCTGAGCTCTGCCGAGGGAGGAGCAAGGTCGAGCGCCTGCCCTCCCTCGGCAGTCACGCACACGCGCATCGTCGGTCGCACGAAGCCCGTCAGGCACTCAGGGGCACGAACCGCACGGATGGCGAGCCCGCCCCGCCGCGGCAGGCCACGGATCCGCGGCCTCGACGTTCCCGACCTCGACATGGAGTTCCGCGGCGGCCTCGTCATCGAGAAAGTCGGCGACCGCGCCCTACGTCCATTGGGAGACCTCGACCGCCCGACTGCCGGCCGGGCGCACCACCGGGCCGGTGTCCTCGCCGACAGGCGCGCACCCGCCGCCGGGCGCACACCGGCACGGGGCCAAGGGCCGCAGCGCCGCCGAACGACAAGCCAGATCCCGCCACCGGCGGCACCGCCGTTGACCTCGCCTCCCACCTACCGGGAGACCACGAGAAACGACGAAGTGGCGCCCCTGTAACCCGCTCCCGTGCGGCAGCCGCCCAGGTACGGTCCTAGATCAACTCCCTGGTGCTGCTCGTGGTCTGGAACTACGGACGGGCCAGATCGGCTGGGCAGGGCTCAACGTCGGCCGTCGGGTCGGTGCACGGTGAGTTCGCCGTACGCCTTGAGTCGCGCGGCGAGGTCGCCCGGCGCGTTGCGCAGCGTGGCGTCCAGGAAGGCGACCGTGGTGGCGAGGGTCATGCGCAGCGCGCCGGTGCGACTCTGGGTGCCCACGAGCGAGGGGACCGGCGGCAGGAAGAGTGGCGCGTCGGTGAACGTCAAGTGCGCCGATCCGGGAACGACGAGCAGGTAGCCAGTCGAGGTGCCGAGGTTCAGCACGTGTGTCAATTGGGGAAGGTAGGTGGGGTTCACCGCCGGGTCGACCGGGTGGGCAAGCGCCAGTACGGGCTGGTGGAACGGCTGCGGGTGGGGATCGTGGGGGGCGCCGTCGATGTCGATGACGGCTGCGAACCGGGCATCGTGCCGGGCGGCCAGCAGGGCGGCGGCTCCGCCGACGGAGTGGCCGGTCACCGCGGCCCGGTCGGTGTCGAGGCGGTCGGTGAACGGCCCCCGGATCTCGCCGCGGTCGAGGCGGCCCAGTTGGGTCAGCACGAAGCGCAGGTCGGCGGCGCGGATTGCCGTCCAATCGTCCACGCTCCGTCGGTCCACGGCATCGTCACCGGTGGCACCGACCCGGGTACGGACGGTCGTGCCGTCGGCGAGGACGACAGCGGCGGAGTCGTACGGATGGTCGACGCCCACGACGACATAGCCCCGGCTGGCCAGTTCCTCGGCCCACGCGGTGTTCTGGGTGCGCACACCGCCGAGCCCTGGCGAGAACAGCACGACGGGGAACCGCCCGCCGGTGTCGGCCACGGCCGCTTCGGGCACCGACCAGGTCCGGGCGTCCGCGGCACCATCGAGCAGGAAGCCGGGCGCGCCGAGATAGTCCGCCAGGGCACCGAACACGACGTGCGCCTCGTGCGCGGTGCGACCGCCGTACCGGGCCCGCTCAGCGCCCACGGCGCTCGGGCGCGCCGGATACCACAGCTGCACCACGACAGCGCGGCGGTCGTCTGGCGCGGGTGTGGCGGTCTCCGGGCGGTCCGGGTCGGTCCACTGCAGCACCGTGGTGCCGACCGCGAGCTGCCCCGACGGTCGCGGGAAAACCGGCACGGGCAGCGCCCACACCGCAGCTGGCCCCGTGGCGATGAGCCCCAGACACACCACCGTTCCCGGTAGCGCCAGCCACCAGCGAGCCCGCCACGCCGGCCGTCCGTCACGCCCTCGCACCAGCGCGGGCACGGCGAGCGACAGCATCACGGCCGCACAAACAAGAACCGGCACCAGTTGCCACCGCACCCCGACGACGGCGAGCACCACGGTGGACGCCGCCACCACCGCCGCGGCACCGATCGTGGTCGGGCGGCGGCAAGCGGGCGGCAGCCAGCGGGCAAGCACCAGCCCGACAGCACCGAGCACCGCGATGATTTCCGGCAGCGACATTCCGGGGCCCTGGATCGATTCGGTCACCCCGCAACCTTCGGCCCAACGGCCCGGCGGCCACATCCGTCTCAGGTCCCCGGTCCGCGTACGACTCAGGTCGCACCCCGACCGGGGACCGTCGTTCAGAGGTCACACCTGAGCCCGGCTCGGCTGGGCCCCGAGGGCTGTCTCACTGGGCAAGCCTCGGGCCGATGACCGACGGGTGCCAACGGGATCGTGAGGAGGCTGCGGGGCCCGGCGCGGCGTGACGGACGTACCGGCCCGTTATGGGTCCGGGCAGTCGAGCCAAGCGCGTTTCCGTAGGGCAACTGCCCTGCGTGCGTGAGCAGCACAGGTCGGCGAGACCTGGAAACCGAAACGCCACGCCGGCTTGCCTCCCTCACGAAGCGGCAGCGTGCGGCCTGGTCAGGCGTCCTCCCGGTGCTGCCGGTTGGACGAGACGGCCGACCGGAACATCACGGAACGCCATACCGGCAGTTCAGCCGCCCGCTATCAGACTCGGGAGTGACCGTGCCCACCCACCATTCAGTGACGACCTCGCGTTTGAGCGCCCTCGCGCTGCCGTTGATCTGCCTGGCGCAGCTCATGGCGACGCTGGACGTCACGATCGTCAACCTGGCCCTGCCGGCCGTGCAGACCGAATTCGCCTTGTCCAACGCGTCGCTCGCCTGGGTCATCGACGCCTACACGCTCACCTACGGCGGGCTGCTGCTGCTCGGTGGCCGCGCCGGTGACCTCTTCGGGCACCGGCGGACTCTGGTCGTCGGGGTGCTGCTGTTCACCGCGTCGTCTCTGCTCGGCGGCCTGGCGCGGGACGAGTCGGTGCTGCTGGCGGCGCGCGCGATTCAGGGCCTCGGCGCCGCCCTCGCGACGCCGACGACGCTGTCGTTGATAACCACGCTCCATCCGCCCGGGCCGCGTCGGAACAAGGCGATGATCGCGTACGGTGCGATGGCGGGACTCGGCATCACGCTCGGGCTCGTCCTTGGCGGCATCCTCACGGAGGCGGCGTCGTGGCGTTGGGTCTTCCTGGTCAACGTGCCGATCGGCCTGCTTCTCGCCGTCGCCGCACCGAAGGTGCTGCCCGACACCGCGGGACGCCGGCGGCGACTCGACCTCCTCGGCGCTCTGTCGGGCACCGCCGCCTTGACCTCGCTGGTGTACGGAGTGATCCGGGCCGGTGGCGAAGGCTGGGACGACCGCGCCGCGCACGCCGCGCTCGTGCTGTCGGTCCTGCTGGTCGGCGTGTTCGTGAAGGTCGAGCGAGCAGTCGCAGAGCCGATGCTCCCGCTGAGCCTGCTACGACACCGCACACGCCTCGGCGCCTACCTGATCGCCATGCTGCTCTTCGCCTGCCTCTACCCTTCCTTCTTCTTCCTCACCCGCGCGCTGCAGGACGTCTTCGCGCGACGGCCCATGGAAACCGGACTCCAATTCCTCCCCATTGGGGTGGGCGTGCTCATCTTCGCCGTGGCCACTCGCCGTTTCGTGCCGGTCTACGGCGCGCGCCGGATGGTCGTCGGCGGTACGGCAGCCGCCATGCTCGCCGCGCTGTGGCTCGCCCAGCTGGATGCGGGCGACGCCTACGTGACCATGCTGCTGCCCTGTCTCGTCGGGCTGGGCGCCGGGGTGGGCACGACCTTCGTGGCCAACGCCGCTGCCGCGATGACCGACGTGCCCGAACACGAGACGGGCATCGCGTCAGGGCTGCTGAGCACGTTCCAGGCGGTCGGCGGCACGGTCGGAGTCGCGGTGCTGGCGTCCGTGGCGGCCAGGGTCACCGAGGACCAGGTCGCTGATGCCACCGCCCTGGGCCTTCCCTCTACGGCAGTGATCCAGGATGCGGTGATGTCGGGCTTCGCCCGTGGGTTCGTACTGGCCGCCGTGCTCGCCGGGCTCGCCTGCGCCGTCGCGATCTATACCTCTCCCGGACGCTCGACAGGTCTCCGCGGTCCGGCACCTCGGCGACAGCCCGTCGCGGTGCTCGACGACGACCGAGGTTAGGTCAACGCCGCCGGTAGGACGAGGAGGGCGAACCGGATCACTCGCCCGGCCAGGCATGCGGCGGCGAACTCGCGGCGCCGGAGGCCCGCGGTGCCGGCAGCGAGGCTGACGACGGCCAGCGGTGGGACGCCGACCGTGGCGGAGGCGAGCACCGTCGGTAGGGCGGTGCGTCGGCGGGAGAGCCAGCGCTGGATCCGCCCGGCCCAACGGGCGCTCCCGGCCGCCGCGCGACCTGATCGGCTCCGATGTGCGAGTTTCTGGGCGAGCCGTCCTGTTCCGCGACGCACGGCTTCGAACAGGAGTAGCTTGCCGGCGGTCTGCCCGAGCGCCAGGGCGAGAACGGCGACCAGGGCGTGGCTGCCACGGTGTCCGGCGACGACGGCGTAGGCCTCGGCGTTGACGACCGGGACGAGGGCCGAGGCGAGACCGTACCCGAGCGCCAGCACCGCCTCGACGAGGACGCTCATGACCGGCCGTCCCGGTCGAGCAGCCGGACCATCGCCGCGGCCGACCACAGCTTGACCGCGACGACGGCGACGGCGACCGCCAGCGCGAGCCGGTACTGCCCGAACGCGACGGCGCCGATGACCCCGGCGGTGTTGGCGGCCTTCGCCACGGGCGACCAGTTCACCGCCCACACCCGCCGGTCGATCAGGTGGAAGTAGTTGGGGCTGAGCACGGGCCAGCACAGAAACGCCAGCGACAGCATGGTGTCCAGCACCAGGAACGAGAGCAGAAACACCACGGCCACGACCGCGACATCGGGCACGAGTGAGACCAGGCCCGCGCCGAGCACGGCGGCGCAGGCGCGGTCGCTCACGATGTCCAGGACCGCCCCCGCCCGGGTCTCCTGCCCGAGCCTGCGTGCGGCCCAACCGTCGAGCACGTCGCCGAACCAGTAGATGCCGTACGCCACCGACAGCAGGACGGCGGAGCCGGCGACGACGGCGGCGACACCGACGGCGACAGAGACGACCGTGCGGATGGCCGTGATGTAGTTGGGAACCGTACGGAGCGGGCCGACGGTGACAGCGGTGCGGGGCTCGACAAGCGTCACCTCCGCAGCGTCGTACGGTGAGCGTTCCGGACGGAACGTGCCGCGGTGCCGATCCGGCCGCGGGAGCGGCACCGGGGTACCGGCCGGTCTGGTACCGGGGTACCTGGTCGGATTCGGGCCGGATCGTCGAAACTATGCAGGTGAGGACCAGGAATCGGGAAGGCTTGCGCGACCCTGGACGAGTACGCTGGCTCGCGTACGGCGCGGCGGGCTCGATCATCGCCGTCGTGGTCACCACCGTCGAGGGGGGCTTGGCCGTGCCGGCGGGTTGGGCGCGGCTGGTGCTGCCCATCGGCCTTGTGGCCATGGCGCTGCGGCCCCGGTACCGGGCCCTGGTGTTCGCGGTCTGCGCCGCGTTCGTGGTGGTGGTGAGCACCGGGGAGTCGGTGCAGTTGGGCCTCGCGGCCGCCGGCCTCGTGTTCGTCTCGACCTGTGAGGACCCGGCCCGGCGTCCGTGGCTGGGGTGGGCGGGGGGCCTGGCCGGCGCCTTCGGCGCCCTGGCTGTCGCGCTGCTTGACCAGCGTGGGCTGTACGAGCAACCGATCGGCTTCGTGACGGCCGGATACCTCCTGGCGATTCTGTTCCGGTCGTGGTCACGCGGCTATACCCTGACCCGGGAGGCGGGCGAGCTACGCGGCCAGGCAGCCTGGCTCGAGCAGCGGACGAACCTGGCCCGCGAGTTGCACGACGTGGTCGGCCATCACGTCACCGCGATGGTGGTGCAAGCCGAGGCGGGCCAGTTCGGTGCCGACCCGGGGGCGGCGCTGCGGGCGATCGCGGACAGTGGCCGTACCGCACTGAGCGAGCTCGACACGCTCGTCGTGCACCTGCGCGATCCGGACGCGGCGATCGCGGTGAGCGCGCCGCCACGCCTGTCCGACATCGACGAGCTGCTCGCGCAGCCGCTGCGTCAGCAGGGCGTGACGGTGCGGGTACGTCTGGATCCCGAGCCAGGACTGGACGAGCTCGGCGTGCTGACCATCTACCGCATCGCCCAGGAGGCCCTCACCAATATCGTCCGCCACGCGAAGGCCACGACCGCCTGCGTCGAGTTGGTCCGCATCGGCGACCGCGCCCGCCTGCGGGTCAGCGACGACGGCATCGGGCCGCCCCCTGCGCCCACGCGCGGCTCGGGCCTACTCGGCATCGAGGAGCGCGTGCGAGCCCGCGGTGGGAGCTGGGAGCTGGGCCGACGACCGGGCGGCGGCACCATCGTTGAGGCCACCCTGCCGGTGGCGAAACCGTGATCCGGGTGGCGATCGCCGACGACCAGCAGCTGATCCGGGACGGCTTCAGCCTTATCCTGCGTTCCCAACCCGACATCCAGGTGGCCGCCGAGGCCGCCGACGGCCGGCAGTTCCTCGACGCCGTACGCCGCGACTCCCGCATCGACGTCGCCCTGGTCGACATCCGCATGCCCGTGCTCGACGGTCTGCAAGCCACCCGCGAGCTGGCCACGATCCCGCACGCCCCGGCCGTGATCGTCGTCACCACCTTCGACGACGACGCCTATGTCCTGGACGCCATCGCCGCCGGCGCGCGGGGCTTCCTGCTCAAGCGGGGCAGCGCCCGCGACCTCATCGCCGCGGTGCGCACCGTCGCGGCCGGGGAGGCGATCCTCTCCGCCGAGGTCACCGGCGCGGTCCTCGACCGGGTACGCACGACCGGGCCGGCCACCCGAGTGGAACTGGCGGCCTACCACCTGACCGCCCGGGAGACCGACGTGCTCGCCCTGATCGGTGCCGGACTCAACAACACCGAGATCGCCGAACGCCTACACCTCTCCATGAGCACCGTCAAGACCCACGTCACCAACGTGCTGGCCAAAACCGGCAGCCGCGATCGCGTACGAGCCGCCATCCTGGCGATCCAGGCCGGCCTCTTGCCCTGAGAACCAGCAGCGGCCCCGCTCGGCGCCACAACGCCCCGGCCGTTCGTCGCTGGCTGGCCACGCCGCTCCGCTTCTACCGCCTTCTCACCCCGCTATCGGCATCGTGGCTCGACCTCGGAGCGCACCGGTTCGCCGAACTGGCAACTGCAAACGCCGCCGATCCGGCCACCGCGGACTGACGAGTCTCAAGCCGAGTCACCGAGACTCAGGACTCGAGGTGGGCGCGGCTGCTTTCGTCCAACATCGGGCACCTCCTCTGGAGCGGAATCGTAGACGAAGACCGCGCCCCTTCTGTCGCACGACACCTCATGGGTACTCGACTCTTCTCTGGATGGGGTGTTCGTACACCCGCGACCGGGCATCAGTCCTACAACCCGATCGGGTACCACGTCGGCACGGTCTGGCCGTTCGACAACTCCATCATCGCGTGGGGGCTCAGACGATATGGGTTCAAGCATGAGGCGGCGGAGATCGCGAAGGCAATAATTGATGCGGCACCCCTTCTTCAAAGGTCGGCTTCCTGAAGCGTTCGCCGGTTACGAACGTAGCCTCACCACCTATCCCGTTGAATACCCGACGGCATGCAGCCCTCAGGCATGGTCAGCAGGAGCCCCACTGCTCCTGATCCGCGCGATTCTCGGCATGGAACCGGATGGTGAGGTCCTGACGGTTGATCCCGTGCTGCCACCGGGCTTCGGCAGCCTGGAACTCGGTGGAGCCCCGGGCAGATGGGGCCGAGTTGATGTCCGGGCGTGATGCAGTCCGCGCCGTATTGGCGTTGGCGTAGCTTCCTCCCGCGACACGTGGTCGTCTCAGTGCGGGCGACAGGCGCCGCGGCACCCGACACGTCGTCAGGTACCGCGTCGCCCGGCAGAGGTGAGCCTCAGCCTCCGATGATCTGGTGGCCTACGGGGCCGCTGACGTTGCCGAGCACGTACCTCTTGTCCAGTGCCGAGCACGAGGAGTTGCCGTCGGGGATGTCCGGGCAGCCGGCGGCCTCGATCGTCACCGCCTTGATGTCGTAGTAGTGGTTGGTCTCCATGGTGAACGTGTAGGGCGTGCCCGTGTAGCCGTTGGGTCCGCACGTCCCGCCGGAGGTCCATTGCGGGTCGAGGCTCGTCTTTCTCTGCCACGCGCCACCCGTGGTGAGGTCGCGGGTCCAGATGCTGACGGTCCACTCCGACGGCGTGCAGTTGTAGAGCACCACCGACTTGTAGCCGGCGCCGGGTGTCGGGGTCGGGGTCGGCGTCGGCGTCGGCGTCGGGTTCGGCGTCGGCGTGGGCTCACCGGTGCTCGGGAAGCCGGAGCAGCTCAGGTTGTCGCAGTGGGCGAGCTTCGGGCGATCGGTGTCGCCGTCCTGGTAACTGATGATCGGCAGTCCGTCCGCCCCGATGAGGATCGAGTTGAGACTGCCCTGGTCTCCGCCGTTCTCCACCGTGTAGGTGTTGGCCGAGGTGCATCCCTGGTCGGCGCACTTGACGACCTTCAGGTCGTTCCCGGGAGCCTTGAACGAGGCGATGACCGTCCGGTCGTCGCCGAACGCAAGGCCGATCTCCCCGGTGACCTCGCCGCTGGGCACGAGCACCTTGCGGTCACCGCTGACGCAGAATCGGAAGTTGCAGCGGCGGATGACGAGTTCCGACAAGCCACCGGCGCCGCGCTGCGTCCACGCGACATAGGTGAGGTCACTCGCGTTGTCCCGGGCGACGGCGACATTGTCCACACCGCCGGTCGGGCCCGCTTCCGCCTGGATGTTCTCGAAGGTGTTGCACGCGACAGTCTTGCATCGCGCGAGAATGAGGTTGAACTTGCCCTTGTAGAAGAAGTTCGGGAGCCCGTCGACACCGTTCTCGACCTTCAGCGACGGAATGTAACCGCTGGCAAGCCCGGTGTTGGTGACCGTCGCGCCGGTGCAGGAGGCGTTGTTGCACCGCGCGACCTTGAGAAGCTTGTCACCGCTGCCGGGGGCGTTGGTGTACACCACGACCGGCAAGCCGTCGCCGCTGATGGTGAGGCCGACCTCCTCCGCCAACGGTTCGCTGTCGTCGATCACCGAGATCGTGCTGGCGGTGCAGGCCACGTTGTGGCACTTGGCGACCTTGAGCACCACCGGCTGCGTGCTGCTGAGCCACTGCGTGAAGGCGATGACGGGCAGCCCGTCCCAGCCGGTCTTCACCGCCACCCACCGCAGACCGGTCACACCCCCGACAGCGGTGCTGGTGCTCGTGGTACAGGCGGCATCGTTGCAATGCGTGGCACGGAGGGCGCTACTGGCATTCTGCACGGTCAGTGGCAGGCCGTCGAAACCGATGGTGCTGGCGACCCTCGACACGGTCTGCGGCGAGTCGACGGCGCGGACGCTGCCCCCGGCGCGGAAGGGCGGGGTCACGCCTGCGGGCATCTGGGTCCACGTCGACCATCCCCCACCGGTCAACTGCTGCCGGTAGAACGCGTCGCCGTTCGTGCTCACGCCGACGACCATCACCCGACCGTCGATGCTGGCGTCCGCGCCGACGGACCGCAACCGGGTGGAGTGACTGATGTTGGCCCAGCGTGACCAGCCGCCGTCAATCTGGTAGCGGTGGAAGACGTCGCCCTGCACCGAGGTCGCGAACAGCTCCAGACGTCCCGCCCCGTTGCGGGCCACGGCGACGGAACTCATGTTCCCGTCGAACAACGCCCAGCCCGACCACCTGCCGTCGGTCTGCTTCCACTGGTGGTACACCATGCCCTGCTTGTTGACGCCGAACACCTCGAGGCGTCCGTCGGCGTTGGTCTCGGCGGCGACCGAGACGAGTTGGCCGTCGAACGTCTCCCACGGGGCCCACTCGTTCGCGTTCAGCCTCTCCTGCGAGCGGTGGAACACCGTGCCTGACGCGTTGGTGCCGAACACCTCGAGGAGCCCGTTGCCGGCGCGCGCGACCGCGATCGAGTTCAGGTTGCCATCCAACTGGGCCCAGTTGGTCCACCCGCCGTCTCGCTGCCACCGGTGCCAGATGTCACCGTCCTTGTTCAGGCCGAACAGTTCCAGCGCCTTGTCCTGACGGGCCTCCACCGCCAGGGATCGAACCTGCCCGTTGAAGGCGTTCCAGCCGGTCCACTGGCTACTGCCCGGGGTGGACTGCCAGCGGTTCAGCGCGGTGTCGTAGGCGTCGGTGAGGAAGAACTCCATCCGGCTGTCGGAGTTGGCCGCCAAGGCGGGTGTCCTCGACGCAAAGCTGGTCGACAGGTCACCGCTCACCGCGCCGGCCTGCGACGGCGGGAGCAGCGACAGTGCCGGAACCGCCGCCAGAATGCCGACGGCGGCGGCGACGACGCTGCGCCACTTGGGCATTCGCCAGCGGTCCCCGCTGACGTTTCCTCTTTTCATGCTTTCCCAATCTCTCAGGGTCTGTCATGCGGTCTCGCGTTCCGCCTGGTTCCGGTGACGTTCCACTACCACGCGGTGTGGGACTGCCCGGTCCGCCGGTGAGACGCCGCAGACGGGCCCGTCCGCTGGCCGGCTGGTGGGGAAAGCACGAGGCAGGCGCGGGTCGCGGCAGAGGTTCGGCGAGTGTGCGTGCTCTCACCGCTCACCCGGGAGCCACTTCACGTCGCGCAAACCGCTCTCAGGGACGCTCTTGCGTCAGCACCCTTGCCAGCTCGGTCCGCGTGGTGACGCCCAGCTTGCGAAAGGCAGAAGTGAGGTGAAGTTCGACCGTCCTGGTCGTCACGTACAGCTTCTGCGCGATCTCCTTGTCGGTGAGACCGTGCACCGCCAGGTCGGCCACTCTCGCCTCACTCGGAGTGAGACCGCGTCTGCCCGTGACGTCGCCCTTGCGGGGGCGGACGCCCACCTCGTGCAACCGTTCCGCGAGTGCGTCACGCAGTGGGATCGCCCCGCATCCGGCAGCGAGCCGGTGACCCTGCTGAAGTCGTTCGCGGGCGTCATCCGTGTACCCCAGATGCAACAGCGCGCTGCCGAGTGCGGACAACGTCTGAGCGCGGTCGAGGCGGGCTTCCGTACTGCCGAGCAGCTCCGCTGCTTCCGACAGGAGTTCTGGTCGCTTCCGGAGGGGCGCCACGGTGGCGCTCAGACGCAGGCTGCGTGCGACGGCCCGGGGCGTACCCCACGCTCGCGCCACGTCGATGAACTGCGCGGAGACATCCTCCGCCGCACGCCGCCTGCCGAGGGCACCCAGGGTGATGATCATCGGCGAGCGCCAGTCGGCAAGGATCGGGTTCTCGATGGCGAGGTTGTCACACTCGTCCCGCAGGGCGCCGGCGAGGCGGTACGCCTCGGGGATGTCGTCCTCGGCCAGCGCCAGGGCGATCAGTGCCTCACCGAACAGCCGGGTGCTGATGTCCGCGGGGCAGCGGTCCTGGACCTCGGCGAGGACCACCCGCGCGCCGGTGACGTCGCCGCTGTGCAGCAGGGCAAGAGCGAGATAGTTCCCGATGTAGGGAAGACCGACATGAATCGACGAGGTGGTCACGGCTTCCCAGCCGGCCCGGCCATCGGAGACGGCCTCGGCGAGGTGGCCTCGGCTGAGCATCAGGGCCGAGCGGAAGCACATGGCCGGTGCGAGGGCGCGCAGTGAACCGGAGCGCCGGGCGTGCGCGATGGCGGCATCCACGCTGGGCAGCGCCTGCGGTGCGTCACACACGTCCAGCACCTGCCACGCGCAGGCCAGGGTGCTCTCCGCCAGCGGATGGCGGATGAGCACATCGCCGGCAACGGCGCGCTCGGCGCGTCGCTGAGCCGACCGACGGTCGTTGCGGCAGGCATCCCAGACCGACAGTGCGGCGTCGCGCATCAGCCCGCCGTCGCTGTCGTCACCGGACAGGTGACGTTGCGCTTCGATCATCTGCGCCAGGCCGAGAGCATCGCGGGCCGGGTAGGCGGCGTCGATCATGCAGGATTCCAGCCCCTGCCGCGCGGACGTCGAGATGCTGCCGTCTGCCAGCGCCTCCCGGCAGACGGTGACCGCCTGCGCCGCGTGGCCCGCGAAGAACTGGGCTCCGGCCAATGCCAGGGCGGTTCGCGCTCGTGTCTCGGGATCGGTCTCCAACGCCAACCCGGCAGCCAAATGCCCCACCGCCGCACCCGTATCCACCAGAAACTCCGCCATCCCCAACCGCGTCAGCACACCACCCCGACCCTCACCCAGATCCTCCTCCAACAACCGCCGCAAAAACGCCACCGCAGAATCCACCGCACCCCGCACCAGACACACCCGCGCCGCCTCACCCAACACCCCCACCGCATCCACCTCACCCCCCCACCCCGCCGGCACCCGCAACAACTGCGAACCCGCACCCACCACATCCCCCACCCGCAACGCCACCCCCGCCGCACGCACATGCAACCCCGCCCGCACCCCCGACCCCACCCCCTCATACACCGCCTCACAAATCAACGGGTGAGCGAACCCGAAGCCGCCTGCCGTCTCAGTGACGTAGGCGCTGTCGCGAAGGATGCTCAGCCCTTCCACGACCTCCTGCGGCCGGGCCTGCGCGACCTGGGCCAGGGCGTCGACCGAGGCGCCGTCGCCCACCACCGACAGGGCCTGGGCCGCTACCGCGGCAGCGGACGGGAAGTAGTCCAACTGGGTCCTGACCAGCATCGAGATGACCGGCAAGCCGGCCTCCAGTGCCGACGCCGGGTCCTGTCCGCTGGCCACGGCGCCGTTGATACGTTTGGCGAGTTGCCGCAGCAACAGCGGGTTTCCGCTGCTGAGCCGACGGCATTGGGCTGTCACGGGATCGTCGGGAGGCATGCCCGTCAGCGCGTTCAGAAGGCGCGCCGAGCCAGGGGCGGTCAGCGGCGCGAGGATGTGGGTGACCGAGGCGAAAGCCGACAGCAGAGGCTGAACCCGATGGTCGTCGCCCTTGCGGAGGCCCATGACCAAGATAATCGGTAGCGCTTCCAACCGGGCGCTCAGATAGGCCAGGAAACGCACCGACGGCACATCCAGCCATTGGAGATCATCCACGATGAGCGCGACCGGAGCGTGTTCTGCCACGTCGGTGACCAGCCAGTAGAGCGAGTCGAGCAGGGCGTACTCGCCGACGGCGCGCTCTCCACCTACCTGGTCCCAGCCCAGCAGCGCCTCGCGCGCCAGCGCGCTGCCGGCCGATGCGGAACGGCCAGACTCGCGAGAGGCACGCGTCTCGCCGTGGAGTAGGTGCCGGACCCCGGCCCAGGCGGCGTCGCTCTCCCCCGGCCATCCACCGACACTCATGACGGTGAAACCGCGCTGCCGGGCCCGCCCCTCGGCGTACTCCAGCAGAGAGGTCTTCCCCATTCCCGGGGGCCCCTCGAAGAGCAGAACAGTGCCGGCAGAGGCAGCCGCGGCCCGCATCGCCTCATCGATCAGACCAGTCTCATGATCACGGTCGACGAGTTCGTCCCGGCCCTCCCCGCCTGCGTCCGGTGCGGCTGCCAGCTTCCCACTGAGGGAGGCTGTGGTGCCCGCGGCGGTGAGGTCGAGTTCGGGTGCGTGCCGGAGTATCGCCGTGTACAGCTCGTTCGTCGCCACCTGCGGCCCGGTATCCAGGTCCGCCGCGAGAGTTCGTTTGAGGCGCTGGTAGACCGACAGCGCGTCGCTCTGCCGTCCGCTGCGGTAGAGGGCGGTCATGAACTGCCGGTGCAGTTCCTCGTCGAGCGGCTGCTGCTCGATCGCGTGTGCCAGCTCGGCCACGAGTTGATGGTGCTCGCCCAGTGCGAGCCGGGCCTCGACGAGAGCGTTGGTGGCGGCCCGGCGGATGCCGTCGAGGCGTACGGCCTGGTCGTTGAACCAGGTGAGGTCCCGCAGATCACTGAGGGAGGGGCCGCGCCAGGCGGCGAGCGCGTCCCGCAGCTCGCCGACGACCTTCGCGGGATCATCGGCGAGCATCGCGTCGTGGATCCGCCGCTCGGCGAGTTGCAGGTCGGTGAACTCATCGCCGAGCTGGAGTACGTATCCGGAGTCTCTCGCGAGGATCAGACCGCGTAGCGCGTACTCCCGGCGCAGATGCGTCAGGTGGCTCTGCAGCGTGTTCATCCTGGTCGCGGTGGTCCGACCCGGCCAGGCGATTTTCAACAGCCGCCGTGAGCTGACGACGTCACCGGGTTGCAGGGCGAGCGCCGCCAGCAGGGCGCGTCGCCGTAGGCCACCGACGGGACGAGGCGCGCCGTCGACGACTACCTCCAGGGTGCCGAGAAGTCTGACTCGACTTACCGGTGGTTTGAGCACCTCCACCACCTCACAGCTGTCGCGGCGTCAGGAATGATGGCTCGCCTCGGCGTCGGTGATATGCGGGTCCACATCAGGCCTACTGGTATCGCCTGTCGTCAATTCCGGCAGGAGCCGAGGTTTCCGAGTCCGACGCGCGTGATACCTGGGCCAGTTGCCCACGGCCGGAGACGCCGAGCTTCCGGTATGCACTCGTGAGGTGCGTCTCGACCGTCTTCAGCCTGATGAACAGGCTGTGTGCGATCTCGCGGTTGCGGTGGCCCGCCGTCGCCAGTTCGACGACACGCCTCTCGGCCGGCGTCAGGCGCTCCGAGCGGCCTCCCTGCTCCGTACGAACGCGGGTGCCCAGCAGGCGCAGACTGCCCGCGGCATCGCGAGCCAACGCTTCGGCGCCGCACGCGACGGCGATCTCGTGTGCTCGGCGCAGGTGCTCACGCGCCTCCATCGGCGACCCCGTCTGGCGCATCGACTCACCCAGCCGGTGGAGGGACTGGGCCAGTTCCCATCGGGCTTCAGCAGCCTGGAAATGCTTCGCCGCCTCGTGCAGGAGTTCCGTACGCCGCCGCGCGTGCTCCACGTCAGCCATGGCCGCCAAGGACCGCCCGATGGCCCGGGCGGTGCCCCAGGTGGTAGCCGAACCGATAAACTCCTGGGCCGTCTCCAACGCCTCGTCTCCCCGGCCGAGATCGGTGAGGCAGCGGATCATCAAAGTACGCCAGTCCGGATCCACCGCGTTGGTGATGCCGCTGACGCGGCACTGGTCCCGCAGGGCGATGGCCCTGGCCAGGGCGAGGGTCGTCCTGCCCTGCGCAAGCAGCAGGCTTGCCTCCGCGTACGTCCTCAGTCCGTTCGTGACATCAAGCGCCGGGCCATCCTCCAGCTGGGATCGGATGGTGTCGGCGGCGTCCACATCACCTCGCCGCAGGAGGGCGATCATCAGATGGCTGCCGGCGAGGATCTTGCCGAGTCGCAGTTCGTGCCGCACTGCCTGTGCCCAACTGAGGCGCAGGTCGTCGACAGCCTCGCGTACGTCGCCATGGGCCAGCAGGACGGCGCCCCGATGGCACCTGGCCAGCGTCTGCCCCCACCGGGAGCCGATCGTCTCGACGTGGGTGAGGAACGCGTCGATGGCGGGTAGAGCCTCCGGGGCGTCGCACGTCGTGAGTACCTGCCAGGCTCGCGCGGCAGCGTGCACGGCGAAGGGCTGTCGGCCCAGATCGGCTGCCGTCGCCACCGCGCTCGCCCGCCTCAGGGCCGAGACGCGGTCGTTTCGAAGGGCAGCGTGGACAGCCAGCGCGGCCTGCAACATCAGGTCGCCGGCCGTCGAGCCCGGCGGACGGTCCCGCCACTCCTGCACAAGCGGCTGGATGTGCGGAAGGTGACGAGCGGCGATGGCGGTGTCGACGATCATGGCCTGTAGTGCGCGGTGTGTGCTGCTGAGCGGGTCAGGGCTGTGGGGCAGGGCGTCCTGTGCCACGTGCATCGCCTCGGCGGGCTGACCGTCGGCGTGCAGCGCCGCAGCCAGTGTCAGGGCGGTTCGCGCTCGTGTCTCGGGATCGGTCTCCAACGCCAACCCGGCAGCCAAATGCCCCACCGCCGCACCCGTATCCACCAGAAACTCCGCCATCCCCAACCGCGTCAGCACACCACCCCGACCCTCACCCAGATCCTCCTCCAACAACCGCCGCAAAAACGCCACCGCAGAATCCACCGCACCCCGCACCAGACACACCCGCGCCGCCTCACCCAACACCCCCACCGCATCCACCTCACCCCCCCACCCCGCCGGCACCCGCAACAACTGCGAACCCGCACCCACCACATCCCCCACCCGCAACGCCACCCCCGCCGCACGCACATGCAACCCCGCCCGCACCCCCGACCCCACCCCCTCATACACCGCCTCACAAATCAACGGACGCGCCAGCGCGAACCGCCGACCACCGTCGCTGGCAGCCACCAGCTGATTCGCTCGCAGCGCAGCCAGGTGGTGCATCGCCTCCGCGACATCGATCCGAGCCGTCGCCGCCACCGCCTCGGCCCCGGCCGGGCCCCGCCACACCGCCAGGGCCTGCGCCACACCGGCTGCTCCCGGCGGCAACTGGCGCACCTGCGCCTGAACCAGGCGTCGTACGCTCGCTGCGCCCCGCTCCACCCCACGTTCGTCACCGAGGTGACGGCCGAACTCCCGGACCAGAAGCGGGCTACCGCCTGTCAACTCATGACACTGCTGCGCCAACTCTTCACCTCCATGGCCCAGCACAGCAGCACAACCATTCACCGACAGGGGCGCCAAGACCCGCGTGAACCGGGCAAGCCCAGTCAGGGCCTGATCGATCTCCGCCGCGCCCGGCCGCGATGTCCCCAGCAAGACCATCGGCAGGCCGCAGGCCCGCGCGGCGAGGTAGGCCATCAACCGCACCGAAGGAAGGTCGCACCACTGCAGGTCGTCAAGGGTCACCAACAACGGCCCCCGCTCACACGACTTGACCATCAGCCGATAGAGCGCATGGATTTCCGAGCGTTCCAGGTCCGACTCGGGCTGACGTCCCGGCGGTGTCGGCAGCTCGCCGTGCGCATCGGAAGCAGGTGTTTCCGCGGAGAAGCTGAGGGGGCCGAACAGCGGGCCTTCGAACAGTTGACGCGCGCATCCCCAGTCATAGGTTGTCTCCAACTGCCGACCGACGGCGGCGGCGAGGTTGAACCCCAGCTCTCGGGCCCGAGCCCGCGCGTGTCCCAGCAGCGCCGACTTGCCGATACCGGCTGGACCCTCGAACAACACGACCGAACCGGTTCCCGCGCGCGCCTCCGCGAGCGCCCGCTCCAGCAGGCTCATCTCCGCCGCGCGCTCCACCAACGCCCCTTCCCGCGCCGCGGGTCGCGCCACTACGCGCCCCGCACCGGCAGGCTCGGTCGTCCCCGGAAGAGTCAACGCCTCGTCATGACGAAGGATCGACGACTGCAGCCCACGTAGCACCGGCCCGGGATCCACTCCCAACTCGTCGGCCAGCCGACGTCGCAGCCTGCCGAACACGGTGAGCGCGTCACCGGGCCGACCGCACCGGTACAACGCCACCATCAGCTGTCGATGCAGTTCCTCGTCGAAGGGATAGCGTTCCGCGAGGTGCTCCAGTTCTCCCACCAGAGCGCCGTGCTCGCCCAGCACCAGACGCGCCTCCGTCAACGACGACAGAGCCCCCCGCCTCACCCCGTCCAGCCGCGCCGCCTGATCCGCGAACCAGGTCAGATCCGCCAGCCCGGCCAGGGCGGGACCACGCCACCAGCCCAGTGCCGACCTCAGCAACCCGGCCCGGCGCGCCGGATCCGCCTCCTCCGCGGCGCGTCGAAGCAGCTCTTCCATCACCTCCACGTCCGTACATGCGGTGCCCAGGTCGAACAGGTAACCCGGAGCACGGGCCAGGATCGCCTCCCGTAGACCCGGCTCGCGACGCAACGACGAGACGTGACTCTGCAGTGCGTTCAGGGCGGTGACGGGACCGCCGCCGTTCCAGACGACATCGATGAGGTCGTCCGCGGAGACGACCTGCCGGACCTGCAGCGCCAACGCCGCCAAGACCGCACGTTTGCGTAGCCCGGCGACAGGCCGGTGCAGCCCGGCCGCAACCACCTCGATCGGGCCCAACAGCCGGACCCGGACGTCAGCGCGCATGTCCGTCCTCGGCTTCGGCCGCCAACCGCGGCCACGGCCACGCGGTCGGTTCGCGCCTCTCCATGCCCCATCTGCCCTGACGCCGACAACCGCGGTGCGCGACCTCGCCGCGCCGACAGACCGGCCCCGTCGAGGGCGACATCATCCGGCTCGTATCCATCAGTCAAACCGCCGAACCCGCTTGCGTCTGGAGGAGATCAATACCACTTAGCCCGCCGTCCCGGCGTTGACGCCATGGAAATTCTACGCCCGATCTGCGTCTGCCCATTCGACGCAGAACCTTTCGGACAGTATTCAAAGGGTCGAACGAACATCAAAAGCCCGTCGACTACCGGCCGGTCACGAAAGGCCGTCAGGTGCTGCCGTCAGCCAGCGACCGCATACCTACCGGCGTCGGCCAACTGTTCGGCCGACAGCACGTCACCCCTGCCATCCTTCAGCACGACCATGTTCATGAGATGGGCCAGTGCCCTGCCCCGCCGCGCCGAACCCGCCTCGGCGGAGGCCGCCGACGGCGCCTCCGGACCGGACTCCGCGGACTCGCCGAACGGTCCGTCGAAGCCCTGTTCTGCGGCGATGACATCGAGCAGCATCTCGGCCTCGGTTCGTCTGGCGATCGCCGCCCGCAGCACCGCATCGACGTCGTCCTCCGCGATGTCCTCGGCTGCCAGGTAGTCCTCGAGGGCCACCCCGAGGGCACCCAGCGAGTGCGAGATGTGCCGCTTCTGTTCGTCCAGCAGCCGCTGCACGAGGTCGTCCGGTGCCGTGATGCCGGCCCTCGCGGCCGCCAACGCCACCGCCTTGTCGTAGGTTGCCGCCCGGTGCCGGGCGGCGGCCCGCGCCGCCAGCCGCCGCGCCAGCGCCGAGCGCAGCTCGTCGAGGGTCTGAAAGTCACCCATCACGCCGGCGAAGGCGTCGTTCAGCTCCGGCAGGGTCCGGCTGGACACCTGCGTGACCGTGACGGCCAGCTCGGCAGCCTGCCCGCGGTACCGGCCACCGACAAGCGTCGTCGTGAAGGTGGTGGCCTCACCGGCACTCATGCCCAGCAGCGTGTCGTCCAGCCCTTCGAGCGCATGCCCCGCACCGACCTCGTGCACCACACCACGCCACTCACCCCGCTCGATGTCGCGCCCACCCACGGTGGCGTGGAGGTCGACGGTCACGAAGTCGCCACTGCGGGCCGCTCGGTCCAGCGGCGTCAGGATCGCCGCGTGCTCGCGAAGATGGGCCAGATACCCCTCGACGGTCCTGTCGTCGGGTACCGCATCGACGGTGACCTCGAGCCCCGTCAGTTCAGTCACCGTGACGGCCATCCGAACCTCGGCCGTCACGGCGCCCTGCCCGGCCTCGTGCACGTGGATGTCGGGCGGACGGCACAACGTGAGGCGATGGGTGCCGAGCAGGTCGCTCAGGTGAGCGCGGATCGCTTCGGGATCGGAGCAGGGCACCACGACCCGGATCGCCCTCGCGGAGAGCCATTCGATGGTGCTCATGGAATACATGTCCTCTCGTGAGATCCGTCGACGCTGTGCCGTTCGCGCGTCGCCTCAGTGGACGCGTTCCCTCACGTTCCATCGCGGAGGCACGATCTCGGGCGCTGTCCGCCGGCTCGGATCCCGTGGAGGAGCCCGAGGATGATGAGAATCGCGGTGACTACGCCGGTGCCGGCGAAAGCGCGGGCGAGACCGACCTCGAGCAGCATCACCTCACCCGAGGCAGCCGCGACGGCGATCGCAGCCGGTCCGGGGGTTCCACCGGCCGCCGTCGCCACCCGCGCGAGAGTCGGGTGGGGTGGCGTGTCCGTGACCAGCCACATCTGCTGCTCGTCGTACAGGCAGTCGACAACCTTGACCAGTCCCGGGACGCGAAGGGCGAAGGTCGGGCCGGCCGGCGGCACCCCGCTGACCAGCAGACCCTCGTGCATTGAGCCGGAGGTGCTGGCGAGCGGATACCACGACCCGATGCGGCTCTCGCGCGGCGGTCCCACGGGCGAACAGCGCTGCTCGGTGATCCAGTTCAGTCGAACTGTTGGTGATTCGTGCGTCTGCATTGTTGCTCCTCACAAAAGAGTCCTGGACGGACGACGGTCATCTGCGCGCACGGGTCGTCGTAGGGGTGTGTGGGGCCTCAGCGACCCGTCAGCTGAACTTCAGCGGGCTCTGGGACCGTTCTTGCAACCCGCAAGAACGCGGCGCAGCGGTCGATGACGGTTGCGCGACGGCGTCTCGACCGGGAGATGGCGAACGGCGAGCAACTCCCCCCGTGTTCTCGCCGTTTCCGCCAGGAGCGTGAGACGCCGAACGACGGCATATTCGACCCTCACGCTCCTGGCGACCTGTCACCTCGGCATGTAGCAACAGCGCATGCCGGTCCGCACATAGGAACGAAGATGGTCACCGATCACCGGATCCACGGCGGTCGCCTGCGCGACCGCACGCCTGATCGCCTTGCCGACCGAGATGCGCGCACGCTCGGCGGCATCGGCGAAGTTACGGGTACGCCCGCCCAACCCGGTCACGGCCGCAAGTTCGTCGATGAGCCAGCTACGCTCCGCCCTGGCCCGCTCGGCTCGGACGAGGTCGTTGTTCGCCTCGTGTTCCTCGATGGCATCGTCGAGTTGGGACAACCTGGCCTTGTAGGCGCGCTTCGCGGCCTCGTCCAGGACAGGCTGCGACGAGCCGGCCGTCAGGCTGCCGTTGACCGACTCTGCTGCGGTGCCCGGGCCGGCGGCCAGCTCCACCGCCGAGATCTCGAACCCCGGGTTGGCGATCAGACTGGCAAGGTAGATCATCCCCTTGCTGCCGTCCAGCACGGCGAGGTGGTCGCCGAGCCGCAGATGCCAGCGCAGTCCGCGCCGCTCACAGCTGAGCACTCCGGCTGCTCTCCCGACGGCTGTCACCGGTCGCTGCGCTATGTGCTCCACCGATCGAGGCAGCGCCATCGCCAGCCGCTCAGCCTCCTCACGGGCCAGGGTGAGCAGCTCATGGGCCCGCGTGTGCTCGCTCTGTCGCCATAGCACCTCGGCCAGCCGGGCGCGCGACAGCAGCACTGCAGGCCAGTGCTGAAGCGCGTGGTTGGCGTGCACGGCGGCCTCGAGGTGTGCGACGGCCTGATCGTCGCGCCCCATCGTCAGTGACGCGACGCCGAGCGCGTGTTCGGCCGATCCGAAGCACGCGATCCCCATGCTCGCCATGATCGGCAGATGCGCGAACGGCCGTAGCTGGTCGTAGGCGGCGGCTGCCGTCTTCGTGTCGCCGAGCAGATTCGCCGCCTCGATGACGCCGTACATGGTGGCGAGCCAACTGCTGGTCATCGGTAGCTGGCTCCATGAGGCGCCCGCGAGCCGGGCCAGCGAGCCACGGGCGAGCCGCTCGTCGCCGGCGCTGGCAGCCGCGACGGCGAGCGCCGCCAGGTGTGAATTGTCGACGGTGCTCAGCAGCGGCGAGTTGACCAGTTCGCGCAGAGTGGGGATCAGCTCCGCCAGGTTGCCCCGATACCAGTTGATCGCGATCATGTGGGCTCCGAACCAGCCGATCGAGTCGATGTCGCCCACCGCCTGCCCAGCTTTCGCGCAGGCGTTGGCGTGTTCCTCCGCGGCCGCGAGGTCGCCGGAGCGAATCGTTCGCATCACCTCCATGGCCTGCACGATGAACCCGACCGCCGCATGTGGCCTCTCCTGCAGCATGCCCTGCAACTCCCGCAGCGAGCGCTCGGCGTGGCTGTCGGCAGCGAGCAGCAGGTTCGACGTACGCCACAGCAGGCCGATCAGCAGGTCGCCGCGTCGCCCGGTGCGCAGGCTCGTCTCGATCAGTTCCTCGACGAGCCGCATGCGCAGGTGGGCCTCATGGGGACCCATCACACAGTGATGGGCAAGGCTCAGCGCCTCCGCCAGCGCCACCGGATCCTGCAACCGTCTCGCATGCTCCACCGCAGCGAACACCCGCTCGTGCGCTCCTGCGCGGTAGTCGGCTTCGGCGGCCAGCCGGGCGCGCAGCCGAACCGCGAGCGGCGAGTCGTCGTCCACCAGGTTCAGTGCGCGGCGCAGGCGCAGCTCGGTCAGCGCCGCCGTGGCCGCGCCGCGGTGCTCGTGCACCCAGAGGCCCCCGTAACCCACGGCGGCCAACGCCTGACTCGGACCGTCCTGCTCGCGTTCGGCCGCGGTGAACGCCCGGTCGAACCATTCCCGGCTGGCCTGGAGGTTGCCGTCGTGGTACAGGGCACGAGTCCCGTTGACAAGCGTCGCGTGCAGCTCATCAACGACGGGACGGGGTTGTGTCGGGAGATGGCCGGGCGCCGCGGCGAGGGCCAGACGGCTGCGGTCGGCCAGCTGGGACGACGGCAGACGGGCGATCACCGGAGGTCCTCCTGCAAGTGAGGGTGATACATCAACAGTCCGTTCGGATGGTGCGGGCGATCGGCAGACGCGGAGCGAAAGCCCAACCCGGGGGCCAATGAGGAGGCTGCGGACAACCGCTTCAGGGCGCAGCCGCGGGGACCCGGCCCGCGCGGGTCACCGGGCCGGAGACGCGGCAACCGTCGCGCCGGCCAGATCGACGTCAAACAGCTCTTGCGCTCACGGTTGTTGGCCGCTGGCAGTCATGACGTGTGCGCGCGCCGGGCTGAGGCCGAGGTGATGGGACGTCTGCGGTGGTGCCATGAGGATCTTCTCCAGCGGTGGAGTCGCGGCCGCCCTCACGAAATCCCAGAGGAAGGGATCTTGCCGGGCCGGCCCACGATCATTATTTCAATGCACCCTTGCTCAGCACGCTGAAGTCGCGCTGACGTACCGCTGAGGGGAATTCGACCCTGATGGGCGCTTCATGTCCGGCTGTCCCGAAGTCGGGGCAGCGCGCCGTGCCGCTCCGCCCGGGACAGGGGGCGACCTGGAACCGATGAGCTCTGGGCGTTCCGACTCGTTCCGGCCGCAACCTCGGACGCCCCATCCGCCACCGCCCTACAATCCCGGGCAGTTGCCCGTCAGACCGGAGGATCGACATGACCCCCCACGTATCGCCGCAGCCCGATCCGTCCGGTCCGACCGACCTCGACCTCGTACGTCGGATCTACGCCATGCTCGGCTCGGCGGGGGCCGCGGCCGCGGGCGCGACGACAGCCCACCCGGACATCAGCGTGTACCAGTCCGAGCAGTTGCCGTGGGGCGGCCGCTACACCGGCCGCGAGGGCTTCCAGCGCTTCGCGCAGGCTCTGGGCAGCGCGCTCGACAGCCGCGTGGAGATCGAGGAGCTCTACCAGGCGGGCGACCGCGTCGTGCAGAGCGGTCGGGCTCGCGGTGTGGTGCGAGCGACCGGCAAGCCGTTCGAGGCGCGTGAGGTGCACGTCTGGCAGATCCGCGACGGCCTCGTGATCAGCCTGGACATGTACGTCGAAACCGAGCCGATTCTCGAAGCGCTGCGCACCGACTGATCACCCACCGCCCCGCTCAGCGGAACAGGTTGGAACGCACTCCGAGCCGACGCATCGGCAACACTCGGAGGAAAACGTGCCCCTGTCCCGTCGGAATCTGCTCGCCGCTGGCGGCCTGGGGGTGATCGCGGCCGCGCTGGACCCCCTGGGAATCCTGCGCCACAATGGCGCCCCGGCTACCGCCGCGAGCACCCACGAGGTCGTCACGACCCTCACCCGGACCGTCTCGTACCTCGTCACCGAGGATTACCACCCTGTCGCCGAAGGTCCCGGAGAACCTCACGTCGTCCGCGACGATCTCGCCCTCTACCCGCAGCCCGGCTACAAGCGACCACTCATCGCGTTCGCGCAGATGAGCGACATGCACATCATCGACGACAAGTCGCCGGTGCGGGTCGAGTTCCTGGACGCCCCCGACGACGGTCACCAGTGGGGCACCGCCAGCGCGTACCGGCCGCAGGAGATGCTCTCGGCACACATGAGCGACGCCGCGATCCGTGCGGTGCAGAAGTTCGGCATGGGTCCGGTGACGAACCTGCCGTTGGCCTTCACCGTCGTCACGGGCGACTCGATCGACAACTCCCAGTACAACGAGCTCCGCTGGTACATCGACCTGATGGACGGCAACCCCGTCCGTGCGAACTCGGGCTCCCCCACCAAGGAGGAGGGCGTCTCCGGCGACCAGTGGCCGCCGCTGCTCGACTACTGGCACCCCACCATGCGCGAGTACGAGGATGCCAACGGCACGCTCGACCGCTACTACATGGGTCACGCTCCCGGCTACACGCGCGTTTTTCCCAGCCTGCCCAGCCTCTTCGCCAACGCGCGTCGGGAGTTCCAGGCGCACGGCATACGCATGCCGTGGTACGCCGCCTACGGCAACCACGATGCCCTGGTCCAGGGCAACGCGCCGAAGGACGCCCCGGGTCTCGGCTTCCTGAGCGCCATGGCGGTCGGTGACCGGAAGCCGACCAAGCCCCGTGCACCGCTGCCGAGCGAACCCAGTATCGGGTTCGGCGTCCAACTCCTGTGGGACGGCCTCGAGAGCGAGGGGGTGACGCCTGATCCCGACCGGCGCCTCCTGGAGCGGGCACAGTTCGTGCAGGAGCACTTCCACACCACCGGCCTACCTATCGGACACGGCTTCACGCAGGGCAGCGACCTGACGTACTACGAAATTCCAGCCCTCGCCGACGACCGACTGCGATTCCTGTGCCTGGACACCAGCCGGACGCAGTGGCCCGGCCCGGACGGCGCTATCGACGGCGACCAGTGGCAGTGGCTCGTCTCGAAGCTGGAGTCCTACAGCTCGCGCAATCTGAAGTTGTGGCTCCCCTTCCAGCCCATCGACGGTCCCGGCCAGCGGATCACGGTGCAGACGCGCCCGAACGTGGACGACAAACTGATCGTCGTCTACTGCCACCACACGCTGGACACCATCTCCAACGACTTCGACTATCCGACCGGCACCCCGTTCATGAACGGCGACCAGCTGCGAAGTCTGCTCCTGTGTTACCCGAACGTCATCCTGATGGTGGACGGGCACACGCACACGAACCGCATCCTCGCCCACTCCCGGCCGCAGGCGGCTCGCCCGGACAGCAGTTGGCGAGGTGGCTTCTGGGAGGTGACCACCGCCTCCCACATCGACTGGCCCATCCAGAGCCGCCTCATCGAGGTCGCCGAACAGGCCGGCACCATCTCGATCTTCACCACGATGATCGACATCGACGCGCCGCTGCAAAACGGTGGCGATCTCAGCAGCCCGGCCGGTCTGGCCTCGCTGGGTCGGGAGCTGGCCGCCAACGACCCGCAGGCCAAGCTGGAAGACGGCAAGCTCGCCCGGGAGGGCACGCCCGCGGACCGCAACACCGAGCTGCTGGTGCAGGCACCGTTCCCGATGACTCCCGCCTACGGATCCCCACTGGCGGCCGCGCCCAACACCTCCGGCGTGCTGGAACTGGTCGCGGTCAACCGGCGGGACGAGGTCGTGCGTGCCACCCAGACCCCCGGCGGGTGGTCCCCGTGGGCTCAGTTCGACGGGGCGCTCCGCTCGGTCACCGCCGTGCAGACAGCCGCGCTCACCACCCAGATCTTCGGCATCAACCGAGGCGGTGAGCTGTTCAGCCGCGCCCAGCGCACGACCGGCGGCTGGAACGGCTGGGTGAGGATCGACAGCGCGCCGCTGACCTCGGTCGCCGCAGGCTGCAACGGCGACGGTCGGCTCGAACTCATCGCCACCGACGCCGACGGCCAGATCTGGCAGACCACCCACACGAGTCCCACCGACACCACCTGGAAGCCGTGGGTCCGGTTCGACGGCGAACTGCGTCAGGTCACCCTGACCCGGCTCAAGGACAAGCGGCTGGCACTGTTCGGCGTGAACGCGGCGGGCAAGGTGTGGCACCGCTGGCAGCAGCCGACCGGCGGGTGGTCGAGCTGGATGGATCTGAGTCTGGGCACCCCGGTGGCCTCGGTCGCCGCCGCCACCAACGGCGACGGACGTCTCGAACTGTTCGGCGTCGACCGGACGGGCGCCATCCTCCACCGCTACCACACCAGCGCCACCAACCCGACCTGGACGAGCTGGGAGCCCTTCGGCGGTGTGATCGGCACCATGAGTCACCTGGCCGCGACGACCACGACGGCCGGGATGATGGAGGTGTACGCGACGGAACGCACCCGAGTGGAGGGCACCGGCCAACTCGGGACGCTGTGGCGGCGTTACCAGACCGGCTCGGGGTGGTCCGCCTGGACCCGGATGGCCGAGCCGGTGGGACAGTCGGTCACGGTGCCGAACATCGTCGGAAAGATGCTCATCGACGGGAAGAACGCCCTGCTGAGCGCAGGCCTGCTGTTGGGCGCGCAGGCGCCGTCGTCGGTGCCGGACCGGTACGACAGCGGTCGGGTCCTGTCCCAGAACCCGAGGGCCGGCGAGCAGGTCCCGGGCGGCACGGCGGTGAGCGTCGTCTACGGCGAGTACTCGGGCGGAAGCCGCTAGACCTCACGCAAGTCCGACCGCGGGCCGCTCCCCTCCGGGGAAGCGGCCCGCGGTGCGTGACACCGAGATGAGGGCGGTGGGGTCCTCTCGGCCCCACCGCCCTCGGATCCTCAGCTGCTACAGGCCGCTGCCGGAGTTGTAGAACCTGACCTCGACGTCGTCCTCACTCACGATGTCGTTATCGAGCACCAGCACGGCGACGTCCGATTCGGCTCCGCTGTCCCACTCGTAGCGGCCCAGCGTCAGACCTTCGATCTCGTCGTCGTCGGACGGGTCGAAGTCGACCACGCGACGTCCGCCGTACGCGCCGTTGGCCAGGTCGTAGGCGCTGATGTCGAAGGTCGCGTTCGACGTCAGGTACAGGTGGCCGCCGGCGGAGATGTGGCCGCCCTGCACCTCCTTGATCTCCCGAGACAGCGGGATCGACCGCAGCCAGCGGTATCCGTTGGCCGGGTCGTACACGTTGATCCGGTCGACGGCCTTGATGGGCTGGTCGCTGCGCCCGAACGCCGAGCTGTAGAGCAGACCGTCCCGTGGATTGATCGCGACCCAGGGAATCGAGGTGCCCTGCGGCCGGTACCCGTCCGCGCCGAGCGGGCCGATGAAGTCCGTACGCATCGTCTCCGGATCGACCACCCACACGTTCGCCGGTTCCACGGCCACCACGATCCGCCGTCGCACGGGATCCCAGACCGGGGGACCCAGGTGGTTACCGCCGTTGGCGGGCAGCGCCAGGTAGCCGACGACCCGATCGTCACCCTGGGGGAAACCCGGCCCGAACTTGTAGAGCCGGCGGTGATCGGAGTCGTTGCTGCCGACGTACCAGTTCACACCGTCCGTGGTCAGGCCCTGCGCCTCCTCGGTCCAGTCCTCGTTGCTGAAGTCCACCGTCGTGGTCGCGCGCCAGTTCGACGGGTTCGACATCGGCGGCGCCGGCGGTAGGTCGCCCTCCAGGGCAGCCCACGCCGACCAACCGCCGGCATCGCTCTGCCATCGGTGCCGGACGTCGCCCTGGGCGTTGACCCCGATCAGCTCGATGCGACCGTCGTCGCGGCGATCGGCGGCCACCGACTGCAGGCTTCCGTCGAGCGTCGCCCACGCCGACCAGTTGTTCGCCCCGGCGGTCGTCTGCCTGCGCTGCCACAGCTCGTCGCGGCTGTTGGTGCCGATCAGCACCAGCGAGCCGGCGCGGTCGCGCGCGACCGCCAGCGACGCCAGCGTGCCATCGAGTGAGGCCCAGGCCGACCAGCCGGCGGCCTGCTGCCAGCGGTGCCAGATCTGGCCCTCGGCGTTCAGCCCGAACAGCTCCAGGCGGCCGTCCGCGTTGGCCTCCACCGCCACGGACCGCAGCCCACCGTCCAACCGGGCCCAGGGCGACCACGTCGTCGACCCGGCCGCAGTCTGCCACCGGTGCCACACCTGGTCGTTGGTGTCGGTGCCGAACAACTCCAGGCGGCCGTCGGCGTTGCGGCCCAGGGCCAGCGAGCGGTACGTGCCGTCGAGCCCGGACCAGCCCGACCAGCCGTTGCCCGCCTGCCGCCGGTGCCAGACCCGGCCCTCGGCGTTGACACCGAAAAGCTCGACGCTGCCGTCCTGGTTCGCCTCCGCCGCCATCGAACGCAGTGTGCCGTCCAGCGACGACCACGCGGTCCAGGTCTGCGCGTCCGAGGCGGACTGCGTGCGCACGCCGAGGTGGTCGGCGCCGTCCCTCCCGAACAACGTCAGCCGGCCGCTCGCGTCCCGGGCCACGGCCAGCGTGCCGTGCCCGAGAACCCGGTCGGTAGCGGCGTGCGTGGCAGCCGGCACCATGGTCACCGCAGCGGCCAGGACGGTTACCGCGCCCAGGACCAGCGACCCGAGGCGACACGACCCTCGGATGGACTTCCTCACCCTGTCTCCCTTTCTAGAAACGCATGGAGAGCTGACCCGGAGCCACCCCCGGCGGTTCCGGCGCGGCTCCGGGCCAGCCCGGAAAGTGGTCAGCCCACGGTGGGGTGCACGGTTCCGTTCGCCGTCACGTCGCAACGGCCGTCACCGTTGCGGTCACCGAATGCCGTCACCTTGTCGGCCGTGATGGTGGACTGGCGCAGGTGGTGCCAGCCGAGGGTCGCGGACTGGTACCACCAGTTCGCGCCGGACGCCAGGAAGGTGTCGTTGGTGCCGTCGCCGTCGAAGTCGCAGACATTGGACCTGGTGCCGGTCGTCGCGCTGAACCCGAAGGTGTTGGCCGAAGCCTGCAGTCCGGTTTCGTTCTGCACCATCGCCGCGTCGTCGAGCGCGTTGCCGAACTCCTGCCGGTGCGTGAAGACGTTGTTCGACACGTACATGCCGATGCTCGGCGTACCGCGCAGCTTGATGCCGGTGCCCGCGCTGTAGAGGATCGTGTTGTACCTGATGTCCATGAACTCACCGGCGAGTCCGCAGTTGTAGCTACTCAGGCCGCACGAGTCCCGGGCGTGCATGTCGATCATGTGGGTGTGGTAGACGTCGGTGTTCCAGCCGCCGTTGGGCAGGACCAGGTTGTTGTACATGCGGTAGCCGCTGCCCTCGCGGCCGTCGCCGGCCACCGCGTGCCGGTTCCAGTCGAACACGTTGCGTTCGATGAGGGCGAACCCGCCATTGCGCACCGCGACGCCGTACCCGCCCCCGTGACCGCCGCCAAGAATGTCGCCGGTCTGGTGCTGGTTGTGGTGCATGTAGTTGTCCACCACCCGGACCATGCTGGCGGGGTCGTCGTCCTTGCCGAGCCGCCCCTGGCCGTCGTCGACCAGGACGGTCGAGCCGCGCCAGCCGTACAGCTCGCTGTGGTCGATCTGCACATTGCGGCTGGAGAAGATCCGGATGGCGTCGCTGTCCTCCTCCTCGGTCTCCGCGGGCTCCTCACCCTGCCCGCCGTCGAGGCGGATGCCGCTGATGCGGACGTTGTCGGAGGTCACCTGGGCCGGGTCGTGCCCCAGTTGGAACAGCACCCGGGGGAAGGACGTGGTGAACAGGCGGGGACCGCGTGGGTGCACCGAGGTGTCACCGAGGATCTGCACGCCGGCCGCGATACGGATGAACTCGCGGCCGCTGAGGTCCAGGTTCACGTCGCCGACGATCTTGATGATCGCATGGGGAACGGTCACCGCGTTCGCGAACAGCTCGGCCTGGGTGTTGTGGGTGATCCAGTACAGCGGGGCGAGGTCACCCCCGAGCGTGGTGAAGTCCGACCAACCGTCCTGCTGCTGCACGCGCACCAGGCTCTCGCCCGCGCCGTTCATGACGACGTGCGCGATCCGCCCGTTCGCGTCCGCCTCCGCCGCCATGGCGCGCGCCTGGCCGGGCACCGAATCCCAGCCCGTCCATCCGGCGCCGCCCCTGTCGATCTGCCGGCGGTGCCACATCTGCTCGGCCGCGTTGGCCCCGAACAGCTCCAGGCGGCCGTCCGCCGCCTTCGCCACGGCCAGCGACTTCAGCGTGCCGTCGAGCTTGGCCCACGCCGACCAGCCGGCGGGGCGGGTCTGCGCGCGGTGGAAGATCTCACCCGCGTCGTTCAGGGCGAACAGCTCGACCCGGCCGTCCTCGTTGGTCTCCGCTGCGACGGTCCGCATCAGGCCGTCGTTGAACAGCGCCCACGGTCCGAACGTGTGCGACCCGGCGGTCGTCTCGGCCCGATGCCAGACCTGGCCCAGGTTGTTGGTGCCGAAGAGTTCCATCCGGTTGTCCTGGTTGCGGGCCACGGCCAGGGACGTCAGCTCGCCCTCGATCGAGGTCCAGGGCGACCAGCCGCCCGCGGGAAGCTGCCACCGGTGCCAGATCAGGCCCTGGTCGTTGATGCCGAACAACTCGACGTGGTTGGCGCCGTTGCTCTGGGCAGCGACCGAGCGCAGTGACCCGTCGAGCTGGCTCCAGCCGCTCCAGGCCGAACTGGGCCCGGACTGCCAGCGGTGCCACACCCGGTCGGCACCGTCGGTGGCGAACAACTCCATGGCGCCCAACGCGTTCCTGGTCAGCGCCGGCGTACCGAGGTCGAAGCTGATCGGCTCGGCGAGGGCCGGCGAGGCGGGCGCGGCGACCACCGACACGGCGGTCGCCACCACCATCACCGCAACCGCGGCCCAGCCCGTACACCGTCTTGCCGAACGTGCCGAGCCACGGACCCTTGCCCGCAGACTTGTCATCATTGCCTCCTTGAGCCCGGCGGGCGTCCACGCGCCCCCGGCTGTTGTGCCTGTCTCAGGGACGGCGTGACGAGGCCCTCGGAACAGTGTTCCGAGGGCCTCGTCACGGTTGTCCTCGCTCACCCAACCGACGTTCCATCGCGTTCCTCGGCGGCGGGTGCCCAGACGGGCGTCGGGCGTCGCCCATCGAGGAAGGTCAGGCGGTCGGGCCCGGCCTAAGGCCTGATCTTGAGACCGTTGTCCAGCGCGGCCCAGCCACTCCAACCGGAGGCGGTCTGGTGGCTACCGGACACCTTGCCCGCAGCGTCCACCGCGAACAGTTCCATCCGGCCGTCGGCGTTGGACCCGGCCGCGACGCCGTAGTAGGTCCCGTTCAGCTGGCTCCAGGACGACCAGCCGTTGCCATCGGCGCGCTGCGCCCTGGTCCACAGCATCCCCTGCGCATTGGTGCCGAAGATCTCCAACCGCTGCTGCGCGTTGCGAGCCACCGCGACGGTCTTCAGTGTGCCGTCGAGCCGGTCCCAGTTCGACCAGCCGCTGGGAAGCATCTGCCAGCGGTGCCAGACTTCGCCCGCCGCGTTGAGCGCGAAGACCTCCACGCGGCCGTCGCCGTTCGCCTCGGCGGCCACGAAGCGAGCGGTCATCCCCAGGGTCGACCAGTTGGACCAGTCGCTGGTCGTGTTCTTGGTGTTCTGCCAGCGGTGGCTGACCTGGCTGTCCTGGTTCGTGGCGAACAGCTCGAGGCGACCCGCGCCGTTGCGTGCCACGGCGACGGACGTGAACGGACCACCCAGCGACGCCCAGGCCGACCATCCGCTCGCGGTCTGCCAGCGGTGCCAGAGGGTGCCCTCCTTGTTCACGCCGAACAGTTCGAGCCGCCCGTCGTCGTTCTTCTCCACGGCCATGGACCTGAGCTGTCCGTCGAGCTGAGACCAGGCGTTCCAGGTCGCCGATCCGGGCTGCTGCTGCGCGCGGCAGTGCACCGAGTCGTGGATCGAGGCGCCGCACAGCCGGACGAGGCCGTCGCCGCCGGCCGCCGCCGCGATCGAGGATCCGTTGGCCGGGCCGGGGCCCCGCAGCGAGGCCAACGCCGCACGCGAGGTCGGGTAGCTGCTGACCTCGATGGCGCGGTCCCGTGCCTTGCTGTAGTCGAACGCCGGAAGCGGGTCGCCGCGTCGCAACTCCGTGGTGACGAAGTCGTAGCCGTCGTGGTTGAAGGCGGTGCAGCGCAGTTGCACCTCCACCGGCTGCGGATTCGGGTCGACGGGCCGGTCACCCCACAGCGGCGTCGCCCCGCACGTCGGTTCCAGCCGCTCCATGTTGCGCTGGTTCGCCGCGATGAGTTCGTCCTTGAGCAGGTTGGTGCTGAAGCCGGCGTTCGCCCGGGCGAACAGGGCGATCGGTCCGACCGTGTTCACCGCGAATCCCATGACATCGACAGCGGCCCGGTTGTCCACCACGTTGATGTACGCCCTGGCCTTGGCCACACAGTCGGTCGCCTGGACAGCGAACGCCTGGGCGTTGTCGGGGCTGAGCGCCTCGAGGTCGGCGAACGTGATCACCGCGTTGCGGGTGCAGGTCTCCACGTCGGCCGCCGCGATCTCACCGATCTCGTCGAGCACCTCGGCCACCTGCTCGCCGACCTGGGCGATCGATGCCTGCAGCTCGTTGACCGCCTGCTCGAGCGTCATCTCGTTGCCCAGCAGGGTCTTGTAGACGTCGTACGCGGTCTTCGCGTAGCCGGCGTACTTGCCGTACTCCTCAAGCTTGTCCAGGGTGTCCGCCCGGGCGGGCTGAGCCACCGTGAGCGCCACCATCGTGGCGACCACCGCCGTGGTGACGCGACGTGCGCCTCTTCGCACTTCCGACGATTTCACGTGTACCTTTCCATGGTTTCTGCATGGGTGATGCCGGTGACTGACGTCCGTCACGCGGTGTTCGGTCGTGGACGACGCGTTCCATGGCGTTCCTCTTCTGCCGGGACCTCGGCTGGCAGCTGGGCCAGTTTCCGCACGCATGCGACGTAGGTCGCCTGCGACGACTGCACCTGGGGTCGCAGGATCGACACGGCCCAGGTGAGCAGGGGACGCACGCCGGCGAGGTCGCCCATCGCCTCACGACAGAGGGCAAGGTTGTAGAGGGTGGGAGCGAGGTCAGGATGGTCTTCACCCAGGCAGGTCACCTTGATGCTCAGCGACTCCTGCAGAGCGTTGCTCGCCGCCGCCACGTCGCCCTCGCGGAACATCAGGGACCCCAGGTTGTGCAGCGTGACGGCAACCTCGTGATGCGCGGGACCGTACTCGCGGCGGTGGTGGTCGAGGCAGCTTTCGAGCAGCCGTCTCGCCTCGTTCCACGAGCCGCGATCGATGAGGATCGCCGCCAGTGCCGCGTCGTCCGCGGCCAACGCCCGCCTGTCGACCTGCGTCTGGCCGGTCCGGACGGCGATGCCCAGCCGCGCCAGCCGCTCGGCGCGTCCCAGGTCCCCTCTGGCGTGCGCCACTCCGGCCTGATTGTGCAGCACCGCGGCGAGGTCACCCGCCCTCGTCGGCGTCCTGGACAGGAGTGCGAGCGACCGGTCGTAGAGGTGCTCCGCCTCGTCCAGACGACCGAGATACTTGAAGAGCATGCCCAGCTCGTTGAGCAGCACCACAAGCATGTCGCGGTCACCGGAACCGGCCTCGAGTGCCTCGATCGCGGTGGACGCCGTCGAGGCCGCCGAGGCGTAGTCGCCCTCGGCCGCCTGGCGACGGACGGCGCGCAGCGCGTTGTCTGCCTTCTGGTCCACTGCTGTCTCCTCGGCAGGCCGCGTATGACGACGTGCCGGCGGACCAGGTCCACCGGCACGTCGACGTTCACGGTGCTTGGGCCGCTAGGCCTGTCCGGGTGGCCCGGCCGGGTGCGGGCCGATATAGAGCCCACCGGCGGCGGTCGGCACGGCTTCGGTGGCATCGCCGGCGGATACGGCTACCGCGCCGATCGCCAGGGCCAGGGCGGCGACGCCGGTCAGCACCGCCAGGTACATCCTCGTCATGACTTCACCTCTCCTCTGCTGTCGGAATCGGTTACAGCAGGACCTGGTTGTGGTTCTGACCGCACGCCCAATCCGGGCACGAGTCTCGGAGGGCCTGCGTCCCCGCCTCGACGGGAGAGGTGTCACCCACATAGGCCGCGACTGCGCTCGCTCCGAGCAGCGCCGCGAGAATCAGGAGGCGGGGGAACCGCCTCACCCTGTCTTCGGCGGAGTGCGGTGGCGTCTTCACTAACGGCTCCTTCCAGGCACGTTGCGTCTCGCGGGTATGCCGTGCCGGTCCGTTCCAGCTGGTTCCCACCAGCGTCCGGTCCGCCGGTGCGCGGATGCGCTACGGCCCGGCCCCGGTCATCCCGAGCGGCGATCGCCGAGCTGCGTCACAGCAGCGCGCAGCGGAGCGGACGCCCCGTGGGTCAGCGGCTCCCCATGCCCGAAGCAGGCGATCTCGACATCCAGGTCGGCCTGCCGCCTCATGGATTCGGCCGCCTGCTCCGGATCGACGTTGAACACCCCGAGGATCACCGTCCCGTCGGGTAGTCGCGCGATCGTGTCGCCGGTGAACAGGACCCTTGACCGGGGCAGATGGAAGGAGACGCTGCCCGCGGTGTGCCCGGGCACCGCCACCGCGACGGCCGGCTCCCCACCGAGATCGATGACGTCACCGTCGTGAAGCCGGTGGTCAACCACCACCGGGGCGGCGGGTTGCGGGGGCTTCCCGCCGTGGACCTCGTCCCAGAGGCGCTGTTCCCAGTCGGTCAACAGCGGCGGCCGGACCTGCTCATGACCCTCGAGCACCGGGGTGTCCGCCTGATGTGCGTAGACCGTCACGTCCGTCCACGTCGTGATCTCCGCCGCCGAGCCGGCGTGGTCGACGTGATGATGCGTCAGTAGGAGGCGCCGCACGTCGGCAGGTCGGTGACCGAGGCTCCCGATCCCCGCCGCGATGGCGGGTGCCGACCCCGGAACCCCGGAGTCGATCAGCGTCAGCCCGTCCGCACCACGCCACAGGTACGCGTGACCCACGGGAAAGCGGAACATGTAGAGATTCGGTAGCAGTTGCATGACGTCCACAACCGGCGACGATATCTATACGGACCCTTACCGACAAATGCGAGTACCCTTTCTCGGCTTACAGCGAACGAAAGCATCGATCGGCGGTAGCCGAACCCGTCGGACGGAACGGCGTGGAACAGGATGGAACGCGGCAAGGACAGGGCTCGTGTCGATCATTGCGATCGGGATGATGCGTCGGCCCCCGTTGTGGGCGGGCGCCCGACGACAATCAGTGGACTGCGGTCATCCCCGCGATACGCGAAATTGCCCGGCTCCCCGTCTTGCCATTAGCGGAATCGCATGTACCATCTGGTACATGAATTATGGAGAGACGATCATCACCACGGCGACGACCGCGGCCGCCTGGGCGGCGGTGGCGGACGTGACGGGCTGGCCCGAATGGACGGCCTCCATGACGGAGGTGGTGCCGCTCGACCGGCCGACACTGGGCCTGGGCAGCCGGTTCCGCATCCGCCAACCCGGCTTCCCCACGACCGTGTGGCGGGTCTACGACCTGCAACCGGGTGTGTCGTTCGCCTGGGAGACGCACGCGCCGGGGGTGCACACCTTCGCCTATCACCGGGTGGAGGCCCAGCCCGACGGAACGACCCGGATCAGCATCGGCATCGAGCAGAGCGGGGCCCTCGCCTGGCTGGTCGCCCTGCTGACCGCGTCGCGGACGCGACGGTACCTGCGGATGGAGGCGGCCGCGCTGAAGGCGGCCGCGGAGTCAGGGACCATCCCGTCGCCCGCCCCTACCGACGAGGCCGCCGGGGACACCATGACCGAAGGGGTGCGCCGCGCCGGTGGCTGGTGATGCCCGGGAGTCGCTGCTCGACCGCTGCGTCAATCTTCTGAAGGAGGGCGGGTTCAGCCAGCTCAGCCTCCGCGAGATCGCTTCCGGCGCGGGCACGAGCCATCGCATGCTGCTCTATCACTTCGGCAGCCGGGAGGGCCTGCTCACCGAAGTCGTCCGACGGGTCGAGGCGGAGCAGCGCGCCGCGCTGGCGGCCCTCGCCGCGGAGCTTGACGACCCGGTCGAGGTGAGCCACCGCTTTTGGCGGCGCCTGGCCGACCCGGCCCTGGCGCCGGCGGAACGGCTGTTCTTCGAGATCTACGCGCACGCCCTGTTCGAGAAGTCCTGGACCGACTCATTCCGCGCCTCGGTCATCGCCGCCTGGGCGGGCCCCGTCGAGGAGTTGTTCACCCACTTCGGCTGGGCCGGCCCGGAGGCCAGGCGGCGGGCCCGGTTGAGTCTCGCCGCGACACGTGGCCTGTTGTTGGATCTGCTGATCACCGGCGACCGAGACGTCCTGGATGCCGCCGCCGAACTGTTCGCCGAGCTCATCACGGCCCGGCCGCCGACCGGGGCGTGAGCCCGCAGGTTCCGGTGAGCGTCCGCTCACGCCCGTGCCGGTTACGGCGCCGCGAGCCTCGGCACTCCGACCGGTGCTTCATCCCCATCTCGTTGCCGATGGATGACCTGCCGAATCGTGCCCTCAGCGGCTGCCCGCGTACAGGTTCTGCCACCGCCACAGCCTGACCCGCGAGATGGGCATCCGCCGGGGCGGACGCCCATCCACCGCAGTTGCCTGACCATCCTGGCGATCGAGGGCAGCCAGAGCGCTAGCCGAACGACGATGCGGCCAGGCAGTACACAGGGAGCCGCACGGCACAGACGGCCGTGGTCAGCCCTCCCACTCCTCGAATTGTCCCCAGCCCCAGTCGACGCCGTACTGCATCTGACCGACCAGGTAGGCACCCCTCGTCAGGTTGAGAATCCGCTGACCACACTCGTGGGGCACGATCCGCCACTCATACACAGGCGTGGCCGACCACACCAGATTGATGCCCCACTCGCGCACGCCGTACTTCAGGTAGCCTCCCCCCGGCATGTAGATCGCGGCATTCGTCTCCGGGGTGACCCAGCCGTCATCAGGCAGGCCCTGGCCGAGCACGGTTACCCGCGACTGAGGCCACTCGGTCGGGATGATGTTGATTCCCTTGGGCTGGCTGCCGTACTTGTAGGCGTTGTCGCCGGGTCCCTCGCTTATTCTCATGGGCCCGTAGCCCCCACTCCAGGTGGGAAGGCCGTGCCAGTACTTGCCATCTGCCGCCTCGCAATAACCGGGGCCGTAGCTGCCGGCCGCCTTCGCAGGCACGGCGGGCAGTGCGGCGATCACGGCAACCACCGCCACGGCACCCCACCGCTTCAGCGCCATCATCACGCTTTCGCTCCTATAGTTCCGTCACCATCCGACGAGCTGCCGGTGGACAAACACGCCGCTCCTAGTACCGGACGGGCCCGGGACCCCACCGCAGCATCGGCCCCTCGCCGGTGTCCGGACCCATCGCCAGATACGCATCAATGGACGCATCAGGCGTGCCGATGTTGTGAACCAGTTGATCGCCGGACGATCCGGCCGGCTCGATCAGCCACTCGTACACGGGGGTGCTGGACCAGACCAGCCCGATGCCCCACTCCCGGGCGCCGTGCTTCAGATATCCGCCGCCGGGGAAGTACAGGGCGACCCTGGTCGTCGGCGTGATCGGCGCATCACGGGCAAGCCCCTCGCCGTACACATAGATCTGCGACCTCGGCCAGTCGGTCCACCCGATGTTGATCCCGTATCTACGGGTCTCATAGTGCAGAGAGTCGTCGTTCTTGTATGCCTGTCGGGCAAGGTTTCTCATCGGCCCGTAGCCCTGGCTCCAGGTGGGAAGGCCGCGCCAGTGGTAGTCCAGGTCCGAGGCCGTCCAGGCCGGCCCGACCACTGGCGCTTCGGCTGCCGTGGCTGCCGGCTGCGTCACCGCGAGCAGGACCACTGCAACAGCCGCGGCCAAGCCCAGTCGCATTCTTCTCATAAGATCCTTTCAAGGTTTCGTCACCCTGCTCCGAGGACGTTCCAGGCCGTTCCGTGACGCGCCCGGTGGTCCTCATCGACACCGCTGCGCCGAGAACGGCCGACCGGGCTCGAGAATCGCCGCCGCCGACCCCGCACCCGAGGTCGTCCTGCCGATCAGACGGACACCCCGCCGGAGGTTTCCTCACCCGCTGCCAAGTGCCTCGGTGGGAGGCATGCGGGCTGCTCGGACCGCTGGGTAGATGCCGGCGACCGCACCGATGGTGATCGTCGAGCCGATGCCCGCGACGATCGCCCACCCGGGTGTGACGGGAGGCCACTGCTGGAGGGAGGCGTAGGTGATGGTGATGGCGGCTCCGAGCACGGCGCCGGCGCTGCCACTGAGGGTGGACAGCAGCAGAGACTCCGTCAGGAACTGGAGGCGGATCTGGCCGCGGGTGGCACCCAGCGCGCGGCGTAGGCCGATCTCGGCCCGTCGTTCGAGCACAGAGATGATCATGATGTTCGCGATGCCAACGCCGCCGACGAGCAGTGCCACCGCGCCGAGGCCGAGCAGGAGCCCGTTGAAGGCTCGTTCGGTGGCACGTTTCGCGGTGAGGGCATCGGACGGTCGGGAGACGACGACCTCGTACGGTGCGGCCGGGTTGGCGGTCACGGCGAGCACATCGCGCACCGCGGTGGTCCCGGCGGTGTTCAGTTCCCGCAGCAGAGAGGCGATCCCTTCGCCCGCCGCAGTGTCCAGATTGCCGGTGGGTTCGTCGGCCGCCCTCAGATCTGTATTTCCACACCACCCCAACCGAGTTCCCGCCAGATCGAGCAGCTCCCCATGCCGGGTCGTCCGCACCACCGGCGACAGTCATCGGGACGCCTTCGCGGCAGCCTGGCCAGCCTCCCCACCGCGCACGACAGCCGGTGAGCAGATCATCCACCCCTGCTCACCGGCCCTCACCAGCCGTTGGTGTCGCTATGGTCGGCGATTCGCGAAAGCAGAGAACGTGTAGCGTGCGGCCGACCCTGGGGGGCCCAAGGCAGGTGCCGGCCCGGAAGGCGGTGAGCCCGTACGGCTGGCGAAGGGCGGTGACCGGTCGATAGCCCGCTCGTCGACCAGCATCCACTTGAAGAACCGCTGTGGTCCCTTGTGCTTGTTCAACACGGTCGACGCGGATCCCGGCCTCGATCATCCACCCCCTGGAACCGCCTCCACCTGCGCCCGCGTGCGCGGCAGCGAGGAGGTAGTCGTAGCGAGTGGTCTCCGGGTAGTTCCCGGCCCGCAGCGACCGGTCCCGGTCGCGGAGGAACCCGGCCCAGGCCCGGGACAGTCCCGAAGTCCAGGATCCATGCCGAGCAACAAAACGAGGGTTACCGCAGGTCGCTGACCTGTGGAAACCCTCTCGCTGTCGGGACGGCCGGATTCGAACCGACGACCCCTTGACCCCCAGTAGTCCGGTGGCCCAGCGGCTTGCTCACTCACGTTTGTCCAGGTCGCTGCAAGCATAAAACAGCCGAGTAAAGGAGCCGTCGTAGCGCTCCCACCACGTTTGCCTTCGGGTCTGCTGCACCGATGGGTGACAGTCGTAGTCACGCGGCCTGACTGGCCGGCGGGTTCATGATGGTCTCGTACTCGATAGGGGTCAACCGGGACAGGGATCGTTGGCGTGTGCAGCAGACCCGTATTCAGGACCCTGCTGCTCTGATCCCTTGACGTCAAGGAGACGTGCTGCTCTCCGCCCGTCCTCAGCCTCGCCGACGCACGGAGCCCGGCATCCGGTGCCGGATCCACACTCCCGCCGTACACGCCGTCATTCCCGTTCCCGGGCACCGCCGGGTGTGGATACCCCATGAGCTCAGATGGCGATGTGGGTCAACCGCTCGGTTATCTCGGCGCCGGCGACCTGGATGAGGGCTCGCGCAGCCGCCTCCGCGCGGTCCGGGTCCGCACCGGCGATGGCGTCGACGATGTGCCGGTGGGAGGAGACGGCCTCGTGACCGAGATGGTCCGGCATGAGATGCAACGACTCGCGGGCCTTCAGCGCGGCTTCGATGGCCCCGCTGATCTGGGCCAGCACCCGGTTACCGGCGCCGGCCAGCAGCAGGGTGTGAAACTCGATGTCGGCTCGGGTGAAAGCTTGCGAATCGTTGCTCCGGACGGCCTGCTCCATCTCGTCGCAGCGGTCGGCAAGTCCCTTCGCCCGCGTGTCGTCGCTGCTCTCGGCGCAGCGGCGGGCGGCCATCGGCTCGACCGCCGCCCGCAGGTCGAGCAGGTCCCGCAGTTGCGACTCCCAGCCCGGGCCCTGTACCCGCCAGAGGATGACATCGTGGTCGAGCAGGTTCCAGCGCTCGACCGGCAGCACCCGCGTCCCGGTCTTGGGGCGGGCCGCCACCATGCCCTTGGACTCGAGCACGCGGAGGGCCTCCCGGACGACCGGGCGGGACACCCCGTAGCGGGCACCGATCTCCTCGGGAACGATCTGCTCGCCCGCGGCCAGGTCGCCGGAGACGATGCTCAACCCGATCGTGTGCACGACCTGTCCGTGCAGGCCACGCGGAACCGCTGGTTCCACCGACATCAGTCACTCCCCTGGGTGGTTGTACGTCCATCGTCCGGCATCACTCGCCGGCGTTGGCAGCGGCCCCGCCGTGGCCCGTCGACGAACCTCACGCGAACCTCACCCCGAGACCGCCGTCGACCGCCCAGTTCGCGCCGGTGACGAACGCGGCCTCCGGGGAGAGCAGGAACGCCACCACCGTCGCGACGTCGTGCGGCGTGCCCAGCCGCCCGAGGGGTTGCACGGCGAGCGCCTTCTCCTCGGCCTGCGGATCGGCGTGCTGGGCGAAGTACTCGTCGACGAGGGCGGTGCGGATGTAGCCGGGTGACACGGCGTTGACCCGTACCCCTCGCGCCGCCACGTCGAGCGCGAGGCTGCGGGTCATGCCGACCAGGCCCGCCTTCGCGGCCGCGTACGGGAACATGCCCGCGCAGGTGAGTTCGGCGTGCAGCGAGGCGATGTTCACGATGGATCCGCCGCCGGCGGTGAGCAGGCTCGGCAGCACGGCCCGGGACATCAGCCACGCACCCTTGAGATCGACGTCGAACACCCCGTCCCAGTCGGCGACGGTCATGGCGACAGCATCGGCGTAGGAGTTACGTCCGGCGTTGTTGACCAGACCGGTGACCGGTCCGAGGGCATCGGTGACCGCGTCGACCGCCCGGGCGACGGCCTTCTCGTCGGTGATGTCGGCCGTCACCGCGTGGACGAGGTCCGGGTGACGTCCGGCAAGGACGGCGGTGGTGTCGGCCAGTTCGTCGGTGGACACGTCGACCAGGCCGACGGCTCCACCATCGTCCAGCACCACCTCGGTGATGGCGCGGCCGATGCCGCGGGCCGCGCCGGTCACGATCACCACCTGCCCGGCCAGTCGTCCCTCACGCATCGTGGCTGCCTTCCTGTGCGGCACGGAGCGCGGTGCGCAGGGTGGCGACCCGGTTCTTCGCCTGCTCGGCGCCGCCGGTGGTCAGCGCGGAGCCAACACCGACGGCGACCGCACCGGCGCGAATCCAGGCGGCGGCGTCGGCCGGCGCGATCCCACCGGTGGGGACGAGCGGCAGGTGCGGCAGGGCGACCCGCAGTTGGGAGATGTCCTCGGGACGCCACCGCGACGCCGGGAAGACCTTGATGAGGTCGGCTCCGGCGGTCAGCGCGGTCAGCATCTCGGTGGGCGTCGAACAGCCGGGAACGGCGAGCACCCCGTGCCGGCGGGCGGTCGCCACCACGTCGTCGGCCAGAGCGGGACTGACCAGGAGTTGGGCGCCGGCTGCCACGGCGGACCGGGCGCCCGCCGCGTCGAGCACGGTGCCGGCACCGATCAGCCGGTCAGGGTACGCGGCACGCAGCCGGGCGATGACCTCCAGCGCACCGGGCGTGGTCAGCGAGACCTCCAGCACGCCCAGGCCGGCGTCCAGGATGGTCCGGGCTGCCGCGAGCGCGGAGTCCGGGTCGCTGTCGCGGACGATGGCGATCACCCGTTCGTCGGCGACGCGGGACAACAACTGCCAGGTGTACGGCACGGGCGCTCCTATCGGTTCACGGTGCTGGTCGGGTCGGCGAGCAGCCGTTCCACGGTGGCGGGGTCGGGCAGCCCGGGCAGGTCGCCGTGCGCGGCGACCACGCAGGAGGCGACGGTGTTGGCGTAGGTGAGGCTCTGCTCCGGGGACCGGCCGCGCAGGGTCGCGGAGATCCAGCCGGCGGCGAAGGCGTCACCGGCGCCGACCGGGTCGACGGCGGCCACGGCACGCGCCGGCGCGTGCCGCCATCGGGCGCCGTCCGTGACGCGGGCACCCCTGACGCCTTCCTTGATCACCACGAGGCGGGGGGCGGCTGCACGTAGCCAGTCGGCGTCGAGGCCGATGTCGTGCAGTTCCTCTTCGCCGGCCAGCACGGTGTCCGCCCGGGGTACGAGTTGGGTGACCAGGTCACGCCACACCGGTGCCGGAGCGAGACGCAAGCGGACGTTGGGGTCCAGCACGACCGGCACACCGTGGGCGTGAGCGATGTCGACGGCCTTCTCCACGGCCGCGCGCGCGTCCGGGGAGAGCGCCGCGGTCAGTGCGGTGACGAAGAGCATGCCGGCGGCGCGAACGAGGGCGGCGTCGACGTCGGCGGGGCGCAGCGCGGCGCCGGCGCTGCCCGCGCGGTGGTAGGAGACGGTCACCGGCCGGCCGGTGGGGGCGTCGCGCACCAGTAGGCCGGTGGGGCGGTCGTGGTCGGTGCGTAGCGCGCTGACGTCGACGCCCTCGCCGCGCAGGGTGGTGGTCACCCACCTGCCGGGGGCGTCGGCGCCGACGCGGCCGAACAGGGTCACCGGGTGACCGAGCCGGGCCAGCCCGACGGCGACGTTGCCCTCGCTGCCGGCGACGTGCCGGTGGAAGCGCACCGCGTCGGCGAGCGGCACCTGTGGTTCGGCGAGGAACAGGGCCATCACCTCGCCGAGGGTGACGACGGCTTTCACCGGACCGGCGGCAGCAGGTCCGCGAACTCCGCGAGGAACCGGTCCACCGTTGTCACCTCCTCGGCGTCCAGGCGGCGGGCGGGGTCGCGGCAGGTGGGGTGGTCGATCAGGCCTCGGCGGGCGGAGATGAGTTTCTCGGCGGCGACGATGAGTTCCACCCCCTGCATCCAGTACGACAGGTACGGCAGCATCCGGGTGTGCAGCGCGAGCGCCTCGTCGACGGCCCCGCCGTGCCAGTGCCGCCAGATCGCGACGTAGAGCTCGGTGAACGAGCAGCCGGGCTGGACGCCGGCCGCGCCGCGGCGCAGCGCGTCGGGCAGGTGCAGGCCGGCGTAACCGACGAAGGCGGGCAGCGCCGGGTCGGTGGCGCCGAGGGCGGTGATGAACGGTCCGGGTGGCACCGCCTCGACCTTGACGTAGCGCAGGTTCGGGTGGCGGCGGGCCAGGGCGGCCACCACGGCGGGATCGAGGCTGGTGCCGGTCTGCGCCGGGGCGACCTGCAGCACGACCGGTAGCGGCGCGACGGCGTCGGCGACCGCGCCGATGTGGGCGCGCACGGCGTCCGGCGCGGGGCCGAGCAGGTGCGGTGGGAGCAGGTTGATCGCGGCTGCGCCGGCGTGAGCCGCGTCCACCGCCCGTCGCACGGCCACGACAGTGGCGTGGTCCGGGACCGAGATGATCGCGGGTACGCCGTGGGCGCTGGTCGTGGCGAGCAGCACGTCCCGCAGGTCGACGCGTTCGTCGTCGGTGAGTTTGTGGAACTCGGAGGCGTAGCCGGGGAACATGACGCTGTCCACTCCGGTGCCCAGGACGTGGGCGACGACCCGGTGGAAGCTGTCGACGTCGACGCGTCCGGCGGGGTCGAAGGGCACTTCGAGCACGGGGCTGACGCCGGTGAGGCGGGGTGAGTTGTCGGTCATGGGACTCCTAGAAGGGTGCCCGGCCGGGCTCGTCGCCGCTGCCCCCGACGAGGAAGTCGAGGTCGGCGCCGGTGTCGGCCTGCTGCACGTGGTCGACGTAGAGGCGCAGCCAGCCGCGGCCGGTCGGTGGCGGTGGCGACTGCCAGGCGTGGCGGCGGGCGACCAGTTCCTGGTCGGGGACGAGGAGTTCCAGCCGGCGGGCCGGCACGTCGAGCTGGATCAGGTCGCCGGTGCGCACCAGCGCGAGCGGGCCCCCGACGGCTGCCTCCGGTGCCACGTGCAGCACGCAGGTGCCGTACGCGGTGCCGCTCATGCGGGCGTCGGAGATGCGGACCATGTCGAGCACACCGGCGGTCAGCATGGTCTTGGGCAGCGGCAGGTTGCCGACCTCGGGCATCCCGGGGTAGCCGCGGGGGCCGGCGCCGCGGACCACGAGCACCGTGTCGGGGGTGACCGGCAGGTCGGTGTCGACGACGGCGAGGTACTCCTCGATGGAGTCGAAGACCAGCGCCGGTCCGGTGTGTCGCAGCAGCCGAGGGTCGGCGGCGGCGACCTTGAGGACCGCCCCGGAGGGCGCCAGGTTGCCGCGGAGCACGGCGATGCCGGCGCCGGGGGGCAGCACCGGCTTGTCCGGCGTGCGGATGACCTCCCGGTCGTGGGACCGCACGTCGGCGCAGCCGTCGCCGAGTGGTTGGCCGGTGACGGTGGTGGTTGTCAGGTCGAGCACGTCGGCGAGTTCGGCCAGGAGCGCCGGCACGCCTCCGGCGTACGCGAATTCCTCCATCAGGAACCGGCCGCTGGGCATCAGGTCGACCAGCAGCGGGATGTCCCGGGCGAGGGTGTCGAAGTCGTCGAGGGTCAGCGGCACTCCGACCCTGCCGGCGATGGCGAGCAGATGCAGGACGGCGTTGGTGGACCCGCCGATCGCGGCGTTCACCTTGATCGCGTTGGCGAAGGCGGCGGGGGTGAGGATGTGTGAGGGTCGCAGCCCGGCGACAGCCAGGGCTACGGCGCGCTCACCGGTCTCCTCCGCGAGCGCCGCCCGGCGGGAGTCGACCGCCGGCAGTGCGGCGGCCCCGGGTAGCTGCATGCCGAGCGTCTCGACGAGGCAGGCCATGGTGGAGGCGGTGCCCATCGTCATGCAGTGTCCGGCCGACCGGTTCAGGCACTGCTCGAACTCCAGGAACTCGCTCTGCGTGACGACGCCGCCGCGTAGGCCCTCGGTCATCCGCCAGATGTCGGTGCCGGAGCCGACGTCGCGGCCCTGGAACTTGCCGTTGAGCATCGGCCCGCCGGTCAGCATGATCGCCGGCAGGTCGACGCTGGCCGCGCCCATCAGCGCCGCCGGCGTGGTCTTGTCGCAGCCGGTGAGCAGGACCACGGCATCGAGCGGGTTCGCCCGAATGAGTTCCTCGGTTTCCATGGCCATCAGGTTGCGGTAGGCCATGGTGCTGGGCCGCATGAACGGCTCGCCGAGCGACATGATCGGGAATTCGAGCGCGACGCCGCCGGCGGCGACCACGCCACGACGGACGGCCTCGGCGAGTTGCCGCAGGTGGGCGTTGCAGGGGGTCAGCTCGCTCCAGCTGTTCGCGATGCCGATCACCGGTTTTCCGGTGAGCTGCCGGCTGGTCAGGCCCATGGCCCGCAGGTGGTGTCGGGCGATGAAGCCGTTCTTGCCGGCGTCTCCGAGCCAGGTACGGCTGCGGGCCTGTCGGGTGTCGGTCATCCCTTCACCGCCCCGGCGGACATGCCGGCCACGAACGAGCGTTGCGCGAAGACGAACAGCGCGACGACCGGCACCATGGACAGCACCGACGCGGCGATCAGCAGGTGCGTCACGGGGATCGCCGGGAAGGTGCGCAGTGCGTTGATGAACACCGGGTAGGTGCGCTGGTCCTGCAGGTAGGTCAGGGGCAGCAGCAGTTGGGTCCAGCTCGACAGGAACAGCCAGATCATCAGCCCGGCCACGCCGGGCCGCAGGATGGGCAGCACCACCTTGCGGAAGGTGACGATCTCGCCGGCGCCGTCGATGCGGGCGGCTTCGAGGATCTCCTCGGGGACGGCGCTGATGACGTACTGGCGCATCCAGAAGATGCCGAAGGCGGGGGTCAACTGCGGCAGGATCACCGCCCACAGCGAGTTGAGCAGTCCGAGCTTGCTCATCACCACGTAGTTGGTGGTGAGCGACACCATGAGCGGGATCATCATGGTGACCAGCAGCAGCCGGAACAGTCCGTCCCGGCCGCGGAACCGCAGCTTGGCGAAGGCGTATCCGGCCATCGTGGCCAGGTACGCGCCGCCGACCGTGACCACGACGGACACGATCAGGCTGTTGTTCACGGCCGGCCAGAAGTCGGGGTTGGCCAGCAGGAGGCGGTAGTTCTCCAGGGTTAGCTTGTCCGGGACGAAACGCTGCTCGTTCTGCAGGATGTCGTCCTTCGGCAGGAACGACGTACTGACCAGCCAGTAGATCGGGAAGACGCTGAGCAGGGCGAGCAGCCAGAGCCACCCGTTGGCCAACACGGCGGCGGCGCCGGCCCGGCGGCGTCCGGTGGGTCGTCGGGCCGGCGCGGTGACGCTAGTCATCACGGCTCGCTTTCAGCTGGATGAGCGACGCGACGAAGACCAGCGCCGCGATGGAGTACGAGATGGCCGAGGCGTAGCCGAGGTTGAAGAACTCAAAGCCCTGCTTGTACATGTAGACGCCGAGGGTGAGCCCGGCCTGCGCCGGTCCGGCCTCTGAGCCGAACAGCACGTACGGCTCGTCGAACAGGTTGAAGATGCCGATCGTGGACATGATCGTGACGAAGACGAGGGTGGGCTTGCTCATCGGCACGAGCACCCGCCAGAAGGTCTGCCAGGCGTTGGCGCCGTCGACGCGGGCCGATTCGAAGACGTCGCGGGGTAGCGCTTGGAGGCCGGCGAGGTGAATGGTCACGTTGTAGCCGAGCCATCGCCAGATGACCACGAGCGACAGCACCGGTAGCGCCGTCGACGGGTCGTTGCGGAGGTCGACGATGGGCAGGCCGAGCCGCGCGAGGATGATGTTCGGCAGGCCGAACACCGGGTCGAGCAGCAGCAGGAAGACCACGCCGACGACGACCAGCGACGGCAGGACCGGCAGGAAGAGCAGCACCCGCAGCAAAGGCTTGGCCTTCACCATGGCGCCGTTGAGCAGGTGGGCCAGGAACAGCCCACCGAAGGTGAGCACCGGCACGGTCAGGACCCAGATGACCAGGGTGTGCCACAGAGCCTTGAGGAACGCGGGGTCACCGAACAGCGCGGCGTAGTTGCCCAGGCCGACGAACTGCCCGCCGATCGCGCCCTTCCAGTCGGTCAGGCTCATGCCCAGGGAGACGACCATGGCGGCCAGCTGGAAGGCCACGAAAACGACGAAGAACGGGGCGATGAACAGGTACGCGACGCGTTGGCGGCGTCCGGGGCCACGGCGTCGGTCCGAGACGGGGAGGGGGACCCCGCCGCGCTGCGGGGTCCTCTTCACCGTGACCGGAGCGGTCACTGTGCCTTCTTCGTGTCGTCGGCGACCTGATCGAGCATCGTCTTCGCGTCCACCTTGCCGGCGAGGAAGTCCCGCAGCCGGGTCTTGAACGCCGATTCGAGCTGGTTGGTCTTCAGGTTCTCGTTGAAGACCGGTGCCGCCTCGGCGGAGGTGATGACCGTCTTGAGGAACGGCTGGTTGGTGAAGTAGGGGTCGCCCTGGTTGAACCGCTGGTCCTGCGCGGCGGGCAGGAACAGGTTCTCGACCAGCTTGCCGACCTGGTAGCTCTCCCAGCGGGAGTCCACACGCATCAGCCAGAACTGGAGGAACTTCCACGCCGCCTCGGGGTTCTTGGACTGGGTGGTGATGGCGAGGCTGGTGCCGCCGCGGATGGCGCCCCGGTTGCCGCCGGCGGTGAACGCCGGCAGTTGCATGACGCCCCACTTGCCGGACTGGTCCTTGAGGGCGCCGTTGAGGGCGAAGGAGACCGAGGCCTGCTGGAGGATGGTGGCCACCTTGTCGCCCTGGAACGCCTGCTGCTCCGCTTTGCCCGAGGAGAGGTCGTTGAGGGTGATGTTCTCGTCACGGAACCGCTTGATCATTTGCAGTGCGGCGAGACCCTTGTCGGAGTTGACCTCGACCGTGCCGTCGGTGCCGAAGTACTGGCCGCTTTCCTCGTTGAGCAGCATGTTGAAGTCGCTCATGATGTGCCCGGCGATGCCGTTGTCGTTGGCGACCGGCAGGGACATCACCATCTTGGTCTTGCCGCCGGAGGCCTGGTCGATCTTCTTGCCGGCGGCGATGTAGTCGTCCCAGGTGCTGATCGCGGCAGCGTCGATGCCGTACTTGGCGAACAGGTCGGTGCGGTAGGCGACGATGGCGGCGTCGGCCTCCCAGGGCACGGCCTGGAGTTGACCGCTGGGGCGCTTGATCTTGTCCCACTTGAAGCTGGGGAAGGACTTCTCGTAGGGCTTCAGGCAGTTGGTCAGGTCGTAGAGCGGCAGGCTGTGGAACCGTGGTGCGTCCCGGTCCTGGATCATCGACATGTCCGGCGCCCCGGCGCCACCAGCCAGCGCGGTGGCCAGCTTGGTGTGGGTGTCGGAGGTGGAGAAGTCGGTGAACGTGATGCGCACGTTCGGGTAGATCTTGTTGAAGTCGTCCAGCACGGACTTGGGCACGATGTTGTACCAGCCCCAGAAGGTGAGGTCGGCCTTCAGGTTGGGGTCGGGGGTCAGCGTTGCCGCGCCGGTGGGGTCGGCCTGCTGCTTGTCGCAGAAGGAGGCGGCTTTGGCCTTGGTGCCGGCCGAGCTGCCGCCCGGGCCACCGCCGTTGGCGCAACCACCGGCGGCGAGGGCGAGGATCGCGCCGACGGCTGTCAGCCGCAGCCGGGTGGGGGTGAGGTGCCTCATGGGTGCTCCTTGGGGGAAGGGCATCAGACTTACGAAATTACAGTATGACTATTAGGGGTGAGTCAACAGCTGGCCGGTAACGGATTGGCCGACGAACGGTCGGTCGGTCGCCCCCGACAGCAGCTCACGGGTCAGTTCCACGCCTGGCCCGTCCAGGGCGGTCAGCCGATCGGACGAGATCCGGGCGCCACTGACCGCCGCCACCACCGCCGCCCATTCGCGTCGGCGTGGGATCTCCGGACGCACGATCAGACAATCGGCGTCGTTGACCCAGAACCGACCCTGGGTGAAGGCACGACCGATGCTGGTCGCCGCGGCCGGGGCCAGCCCCGGACGGGACATGTCCCCACCGGCCGGCTCCCAGTCCAGCGCCACGTCGGGGCCGACCCGCATCGAGTCCACCAGACCCACCGAGGGGAACATCGGAGCCCCACAGCCCTGGAGGTACGTCTCCGGCCCGATCGCGTCGCGGATCAGCCGCAGCCCGTCCCGGTACGCCTGCAGTCCGTCGACGTCCGCACGGTGTCGCCGCCCGTCGAGCGCCCCGGCGAACATGAAGTCCACCATGAGGTACGAGGCGCCGTGGGCGACCCAGGTCTCCAGTACGGTCCGCAGGTACGCCGCGGCGGCCGGATGGGTGACATCCAGCGGAAAGCAGTCCTGACCCCAGTTGTGCAGGGCGACCAACGGACTGCCGTCGGGCGCCCGGACCACCCAGTCCGGATGATCATGGAACAACCTGCTCTCCGCGCCCACCAGCAGCGGTGCGATCCACAGACCGGCTCGCCGGCCGGTGTCCCGGATCCGTCCCACGAACCCCGGCAGCGAGTCGAATCCGTCGGAGAGCTCGAGCCAGTCCCCGATACCGGCCTGGAAGGCGTCGTCCACCCGGACCACCTCGATGGGCAACGCCAGGTCGTCCATCGCCCGCAGGTTCTCCACCAGGTCCGCATGGGTGAACTCGGTGAAGTAGTGGTACCAGCTCGCCCAGGCGGGCGGACAGGGCCGGATCTGCCCTACCCCGGCCCGCACGGCGTACCGGTCGGCGAAGCGGGACAACGCCCCGTACAGCCCACCGGGCCCGGGGTCCACCGTCACCTCCACCGGGCCGTCGGCGCTGACCAGCAGCCGGTCCCCGGTGGCCTCGGCACGGATGGTCGGCACGGCTCCGCCGTGGTCGGGCAGAGCCACGAGATGCACCGGAGCGTCCGGGTCCGCCTGCACGGCGAGCAGACCCTCGCCCTGGAAACCCGCCGGCGGTGCGGGCCGACCCGGCCGGTAGCCGCTGGTCTGCCGCCACGCCTGCGGCGGACGGGGCGAGCGGGCCGACGCCGGATACACCCCGGTGGGGCTCCACGACTGCCAGCCGAACTCGTAGACCCGGGCCCGACGCAGATCGGCGGGCACCTCGGTCACCACCGCGAACCGGTTCACCGGTCCGCCCCGTACCGCAGCGCGCGCGACAGGACGGTCAGTGTGGCCGAGGTGGTGGAGACGTGCGGCGAGAGCCGGACGGCGTCACCGCGCACCGCGACAGTGAGTCCGGCGGCCGTCAACCGCGCCTGCGTCACCTCGGGCGTCTCGCCCGGCATCCGGAACGCCACGATCGGACCTCGCTCGACGCGCGGCCACGAGGCGCCGCGGACCTCGGCGCCGGCCGCGAGCAGAAGGGTACGGACCTCGTCGACCACCGCCCTGAGCCGGCTGGTCAGCGCCGACAGCCCGGCCCTGGACGCCAACGCCAGAGCGGCGCCCAACCCGGCCACCGCCTCGGGATCGGTGTTGCTCATGAGCAGACGGCCCGTCTCGTCGGTCGTCTCGGCGGGCCAGTGCTCGCCGTACGGGTCGATCAGCCCCGGCCAACCGCCCAGGACTGCCGACACCCGGTCGGCCGCCTCGGGTCGGACGGCCAGCACCGCCGCCCCCCAGCCGGCGCGGAGCCACTTCTGGCCGCCGGACACCACGACGTCCGCCACGGCGAGGTCCAGTTCGTCGACGCCGTACCCCTGGATCGCGTCGACCACCAGCAGCCGCTCGGGGCCCAGGAGCGCCCGCAGCGCGGCCAGGTCACGGCGGTGCCCGGTGGCGTAGTCGACGGCACTGACGGTGAGCCCCACGACCCCGCCGTCGAGCCGCTCCCGGACCGCCGCCGGGACCAGCCGGCCGTCGCCCGACCGAGGAACCCGCCGCACCCGGGGACCGCCCCGGTCGGCGGCCCGCAGCCACGGCACCACGTTGGCCGGGAACTCCCCCTCGGGCACGAGCATGGTGCCGTTTCCCGGCAGACCGAAGGCGACGGCGAAGAGCCCCGCCGTGGTGGACGGGACCAACGCGACCGCTGACGCCGGCACGCCACACAGTGCGCCCGCCCGGTGACGGGTATCGACCGCGGTGGCGTCGAGGCGCTCCAGCCAGCCGGGCGCGGCCCGGGTGGCGTCCGTCAACGCTCGCGCGCGTGCCGCCCGGACGGCGACCAGCGGCGGCCCGATCCGGGCGAAGTCCAGGTAGCCGGTCGGCTCGTCGCACTCGGCGAGCCAGCCAGCCAGCGGGTCACCACCGGTGATGGCGGGCGTCGCGTGATCGCCGACGGTCACGCCGGGACCAGCGGGGTGGCCGTCGAGCGGACGAGCAGCTCCCGGGTGGTCCGCAGGCCCCAGTCGTCGAGGCCGCGCAGGCGGTCGCTGGCCGCCCGTACGCCGCTGTGGCGACGGATGTGCTCCGCCCACTCCTCCCGGCGCTCCACCTCCGGCCGGACGATGATGCAGTCGGGGTCGTTGTGCCAGAACCGGCCGTGCATGAACGCCCGGGACCGGCCGGACAGCAGCGCGCCGGCCTGGGACGGCTGGCTGATGTCCCCACTGGCCGGCGCGTAGTGGCTGTCCACGTCGCAGCTGACCCGCATGGCGTCCACCAGTCCGATGCTGGGCAGCAGCGGCGCGCCGCAGCCGAGCAGGGTGGCGTCCGCGCCGACCGCCTCGCGGATCATCCGCAGCGCCAGCCGGTAGTGCTCGAGCGCGCCGATCTCGGCGTGCCGTCGACCGCCCACCGCGCCCGCGAAGAGGAAATCCGCCTTGAAGTAGTCGAAGCCGTAGCCGCGCCAGGTCTCGAAGACCTCCGTCAGGTAGGCGGCGGCACCGGGATGCGTCACGTCGAGGGCGTAGAGATCCTGATCCCAGTTGTTGCCGCACCAGAGCGGTTCGCCGTCGGCACCCTGGACCAACCAGTCCCGGTGGTCGCGGTAGAGGTCGGAGCGAGCCCCCACCCACAGCGGGGCGATCCACACCCCGGCACGGCGACCGCTGGCGTGGATGCGGTCGACCAGACGGGGCAGGGAACTGAACCGGTCCGACAGGGCGAGCCAGTCGCCGATCTCCTTCTGGAAGGCATCGTCGACGGCGACCACGTCGACCGCCAGGTCGAGCTCGTCGATCGCGTCGATGTTCTCGTACATGTCAGCTTCGGTGAGCTTGGTGAAGTACTGGTACCAGGGGCACCAGACGGTCGGGTACTCCGGCTGGAAGGCGGCGCCGTGGCGGGCGGCGTAGGTCTGCGCCCAGCGAGCGAGGGCAGGCTCGATGCCGCCCACGCCGGCGTCCACGGTGTGCTCGACGGGACCGTCGGCGGTGACCCGCACGGCGGCGCCGTCCAGCTCGGCCCGGATCGACGGCATCGTGGTCAGGTCGCCGGCGGAGAAGATGTGCACCGGCCCGTCGGGGTGCGGCGCAACGGCGAGCAGGCCCTCCCCCTGCATGCCGCGCTCCGGGCCCGGCCGCCCAGGCCGGTAGGAGGTCATCTGCCACAGGGCTGTCTTGGCCCTGGGAGAGGTGTCTGACGCAGCGTAGAAACCGGATGGGCTGAAGGAGCTCCAGCCATTCTCGAACACCCGGGCGCTGCCGGGATCGACGGGAATTCGAGCAAGCTCGTCGAACGTTCCGAAGCCGTCGAGCACAGCGGTCACCACCTTCGTTGGGCCCACAGGACGGGCAGCTCGTGCCACAAGAACCGTACTGTATGACTATTGGGGTGGGATGGGCCGTTCGGGGGAGACGCCGATGACCAAACGGCCCCTCCGCGTTACGCGTCGGCGCAGGTCAGCGCCATCCAGCTCGCCGCCTTGCCCGTGAGCAACCGCGAGCAGAACCCGAGCCCCGAAGGGCGCCACCGACAGCGGGTAGCCGACCCCTTGCGGCACGGGGTCGAGCACGCATGCCACCACGTCCACCGAGGTGAACGGCCACGCCCAACCGGCTCATCGCCGACCCGGCCGGCAGCCGCACCGTCGAACGGTCCAGCGTACTGGTAAACGACAATGTCCAATTACAATTAACTGTTGACGAATTGTTTCGTTGCCCGGCGGCTATGAAGCTTGGTAAATTTGGGGTCACAAACGTTGGAAGCGAGTAGGAACGGCGTATCTAAGCACTCGGCGGCGCAAGCCCGCATTTGCAGGAACGCTCGTTTCGTGCTCACCAGATCGAGGAGTCCACCATGCCCCGCAACCGACTGCGCCAAGCGGGCCGGATTGGCATTGCCAGCCTGGCTGCCGGTGCCATGTCCCTCGCGATTGCCGCGCCCGCCTCCGCCTACTCGGTGCCGTCCAACAACTCCCGCCCCGGCTGGTACACGTTGGGCACCTACTTCGAGTCCGGGGTGTGCCTGAGCGAGATGCGTGACTTCGCGTCTCGCCCTCAGTACACCGCGTACTGGAACTACTCGACCTGCACCAATGCGTACGGCAACTTCTGGGCACTCATTTCCTACAAGTACCGGTAGCGCTCCCCGCGCTACCGGGGTTTCGGCATTGCTCAGGGCTCGACCGGGTCGGGGCCCTGAGCAATGCCGGGCTACACGCCTCCTGCGATGATCAGGTCCGGTGGTGCGACAGCCCGCTCTCCGAGGACTCCGTGTTTCGGACTCCTCGTACGCGTCTTCGACTGGCGCCTCTGATATCTGGATCAGAGGGCCGTTTTTCGTCATGCGTGCGGTGCTGAGCTGTCGTCGGGTGGACCGGTTTTCCCACATCGGTCTTCGACAAGCTCGCCCATATCTCCCTGGCAGCGCGGCGGTTGGCGATACGTCGGCCGGGTCCAGGGCCCCGCGCGACCGGGAGGCGGTCCCGCCGTACCGGCGACCGTAACCGCCGCTGGCATCCGCGGGGTGGCGACCCTGTTCGCGCGCACGGTCGCAATGACCGCTCGCACTGCCCGTACCGCTTGGCGACCGGTCAGGCTGCTACGTACGTTGCTCCCAGCCGCCGGCAGGTCGTTCCTGGTCCCACGGTCACGTGTCGGATGGCCTCCGATGTGTTGAAGCTCGTCACGGGGGCGACTGCTGGTCGGTCAGAAACCGTCGCACCGTGAGCCCGAGGGTGTTCTCGTGAGCGGCGTTCCAGACGAGCATCCGCGTGGCGGGGGCGAGATCCCGGATGGGGACGGCGGCGTGGCGCGCGTCCCCCGAGTCGGCCAACGGTGCGGGGGCGACGGCGAGGGCGACGCCCGCCCCGACCAACTCGTAATGCTCGTCAAGGTGCCGACTGCGACAACGCAGCAGCTCCGCGCCCGAGCGTGTCGTTCTGCGTCGTTGCCGGCCAAGCGTCCAATAGTGGGCCGCCCGGTCACCCACCTTCGCGTCGAACCCGAGCAGCGGCTGGTCCTTCAGCTGGGAGATCAGGCAGCTCGCCCCGGCGATGATGGAGTGACCGCTGGGCGCCAGGACCATGCGGGGAAAGCGCCCCCACGCCACGGCTCGCAGGCCACGCAGGGCGGAACGGCGGGTAGGTGACCACCCCACCGCCAATTCACACCGACCGTCGCGAACGGTCTCCAGCAGGTCGGCGTACGGATAGCGGCGGAACGCGACCCGGTCAGCCAGACCGGGCATGGTGAGGGCAGCACCCAGAGCCGTCAGCTCGTGCGAGATCCGGTCGTCCAGAATGGCGATCCCCAGGGTTCTCGGCATCCTGGTGAATCGGGTGGCGGCACGGCGGGCGCGGTTGAGCGCCCGGGCGCTGTGCTCGTGCATACGCTCGGCCTCGGACACCAGGATCTGCGCTGCGGGGGTCAAGGTGAGCTCGCCGGTGCCTCGGTGAACGAGTTCGATCCCCAGCCGGCTCTCAAGCAGGGACAGACGGCGACCGACGACTGTCCGGTGAACGTGCAGCGACGCGGCGGCGCGAGGCACCGACCGCTCTCGCTTCACGGTGCGGAGGGTCGTCAGCAGCACGGCGTCGATCTCCATAGCGCTCCCCCATCGACGTGCGGCACAGCCTGTCCGAACGGTCCCACCCATGACTGCCGGTGATAGGTCGCCGAGCCCGCAGATGGTGGCGTGCCGCCCCGCCGAGGGCGGGGCGGCACGCCAGTCACGGTGAGCCGACCTCAGAGCCGGCAGATGACCCAGTACTTGACATAGACAAAGTTCGGCCCACTGGTGTTACGGGTGCCATCGGTGGACCAGTACAGCCGGCAGGTCATGCCCTCCCGCTCCTTGCGGACCTTCAGGTCGTACGCCGGCGGGTATGCCATGTTCGTCGCCCGCTGGGCGTCGCTCGCGGTGCAGATCGTCGGCATCGAGCAGACGGCCACGCCCTCGAAGGTCCCCTCGATCGTCTCGCCCGCGCCGAGGAACGGCGACCTCGACCTGGCCAGCAAACGCGCACGCATGGTGTCCAAGGGCGGCAAGACCGAGTGGGCGTCCTGGCAGACCGGCGCCGCCATGCTGCCGCCCCGGCTACTCGCCGGCCGCGCTCGCGGACCGGTGTTCCTCGCCGACCGCAAGCCGACCCGGCCCGTGGCCACCGTCGACCGACGCGGAGCACGCCGCACTCGGCCGGCTGGCCGGACGACTGCCGCTCGCGCTGGGCTGACCGCCCGGCCGTCAGCCGGGTCGGCGACCACGAAGCCGGTCCCGGTCACGACCGCGGGCTCGTTGGGACACCGCCCCCGGGGATCACGGCGTGATGCTGAAGGTGGCGACCACCCCGTTGTGGTCGGAATTGGTGCCGCCCACGATGGCATAGTCGGTCATCCACATCTCGCGGTATTCCTCGACACGCTTCCAGAAGTAGATGTAGTCGATGTGCCGGTTGCCGTGCGTCCCGGTCCCCTTCTCGCCGTAGAGGTTGTAGCAGGACCGCAGGTTGGGCAGTTCGTTGGCCTCGAAGACCTGCCACGGGAACTTCGCGTACCCGTAGGCGCGGTCGGCGCTGAAGTCGACGTTGAGGTCACCGCTGACGATGACCTGGCCGGCGTCCTTCTTGCTGGCCGCCAGGTCCTTGAGGGCCTGGAACTGCTGTTCGGCGCAGCGGGTACGCGGCAGGTCCTCGGGCCGCCCGCCGCTCTCGATGCTGGCGTTGGCGTGCGCGTTGAGGTGGAAGACGCTGCGCCCGGTCGGCTTGTGCCGGTAGCGGACCCAGTTGTTGTACCGGGCCGGTGGCACCTCGCCCGGTCCGTTGGTGTCGCACACGAAGTCTGACCCCTTGTCGAGCACATCGAACATGCTCTTGCGGGCCAGCAGCGCCTCGTTGGCCGCCTGGGTCGGCTCGGGCGCGTACAGCCACCAGCCGTTCGCGGCGGCCCAGTCCTGCAGGAACGCCCGGCGGTTGCCCACCTCGTTGAGGCCGACCAGGTCCGCCCGGGACGTGATCAGTTGCAGGTCCTGGGTGAACTGGGCCTGGTTGAGCTCGTAGAGGATGTTCAGCGTCGCCGCCCTGAAGGTGGCGTTCGCGGCGGCGGCGGGAGCCGCCGGCACCAGGCTCACCAGTAGCACGGCCGTGCCGACGAGGGCGCCCGCGCTGCGTGCCGACCACCGTCTTCTGTGTTGCATGGGGCAATCCCTTCCCGAGGGGTGCGGACCGGCGCGTCGCGGCTCGGAAGGGGAATCGCCCGGATCGCCGCAGGCCGGGCAGCTCGGCTACCGCAGCTGCACATTAGCACCACATTGGCCGGACTGAATGGCGATTGTTGACAGCCGGGCGGTGCTACCGGCACGCTCGGCGGTGCCCACCGACACCACCCGCCGCACCGCTGTCGCGCTGAGGAGACCCATGCGTCCACGAGGGACCCGACGCCCGTTCCTGGCCGCCGTCCTGGCGGCGGTGGTCGCGGTAGGCGTCGCCGCCGCGCCCGCCGCGGCCGCCACCCCGCAACCGGTGTACGCGCCAGCCGGCGGGATCGCCGATCCCGGAGTGGTCAGACAGGGCGACGCCTTCGTCGTGTTCGCCACCGGCGGCCGGGCCCCGGCGTACCGGGCTGACACCGCGTCGGGACCGTGGACCGACCTGGGCGCGGTGCTCGGTTCGGTGCCCGACTGGGCCGAGAGCGGTGCGGTGTGGGCGCCGGACGCGGTCCATACCGCCACCGGGTGGGTGCTCTACTACTCGGCGCCGGCCAAGGGCAAGGACGGGCAGCGGTGCATCGGCGCCGCTACCGCCGACACCGCCACCGGGTCGTACACCCCGGTCGGCGCCGCGCCCCTGATCTGCCCGGGTGGCGCGCACGACGCCGACGACGCGGTGCCCGGACGGCCGGTCGCCGCCGCCGGCGTGATCGACCCGTCGCCCTTCGAGGACGCCGACGGCCACCGGTTCGTGCTCTACAAGACGCAGCAGACACCCTCGTCGATCCGGATGCTGCGGGTCGACGACACCGGCACCCGCGGGGTCGGCACCGTCAGCCGCGAACTGGTCCGCAGCGACGGGATCATCGAGAACCCGGTGCTGCGCCAACGCGGCTCCACATTCGTGCTGTTCGCCTCCCGGTACGGCTACCAGAACTGCAGCTACGCCACCGTCTATCTCACCTCCACCGACCGGTGGGACTTCCACGGCAGGACGGAGCGCCCGCTGCTCACCACCGGCGGCACCGGGATCTGCGGCCCGGGCGGCGCCGACCTCGTCCCCGCGTTGGTCGACGACGAGCAGCGGATCTTCCTGCACGGTTGGATCTGCGCCGGCACCGCGCCGTGCCGACAGCAGGCCGACGGCTCGCTGCCCAGCACCGCCCGCCGCGCGCTGTACGCCGCGATCTTCCGCTGGGACGGCGCGACGCCGCGCGTCGGCGCGTTCCTGTGACAGCCCGGCTCGACACCGCGCGGGGCACCTTTCGGTGTGCGGACGACGCGACACCGCGCGTCGGCGCGTTCCGCTGACGGCCCGGCCCGACGCCGCACGTCGGCACCTCGCGCTGACGGCCCGGCCCGACGCCAGGCGTCGGCACGTCGCGGTGATCGGGCCGCCGGGGCCGGCCCCCTTGACGGCCGCCGGCGGCCCGACCGGTGTCACTCGTCGCCCGGCCGGCCCGACCGGCGGCCCGGCCGGGCAACCACGACCGCGGCGAGGCTGAGCGCGGCAGTACCCAGTTGCAGCAGGCCGCTGAGCAGGTCGACCAGGTGGGTGAGGGGGACGGCGTCCATACTGGCCTCCGGGGTCGGTCCGCGCCGTCCGCATGGTGCGGAGGCGTCCCCCCAGGCCGGTGGCATCCACCAGCGCCACTGCCGAGTATGGCAGCACCCGCCCAGCGCCGGAATCCCGCTACGATGACCGCCGGTGGTCAGCCTCGACCGGGATGCGGCTGCGAATTCCCCCACAGCCGCCGACTGGTCCGGCCACAGAACTAGCGCTGGTCCGACAGCCGGACAAACCTGGTCCGACCACCGGACCGGATTCAAACACCAAACGTCGCCCCACCGCGCGAGGATCAACGACCACTAGCCGACGTCACCCCTACATCCAGGGAGCTAACGGCTATTGCGCCTTTCCCGACTGCGGCAAGTCCACGCCACTTCATTGACAGTCTGACCTCGACACTCCCCTAATAGGCGCCTAGGGCCTGTTTCAGGTCAGTGACCTCCAGCGTGAGGTCGGCTCCCGTCCACGCCCGGGTGGCCACCGAAGACACCTCGGGAGCCCGCTCGGCCACCACTCCCATCGACATTTATCAACCCCGTCGGTAGGGTTTCCGGTAGGAAAGTTTCGCCGTACGGGAGGTGGGCATGCCCCGACGAAAGCGCGCGAGGGCCGCCGCTTTGGCCATCGGAGCGACAACGATCGCCCTGGGCGCCACGCCGGCCCAGGCCGACCCGGTGGTGCCACGGCACGCCATCGTGCTCTGCCAAAGCGCCAGCTTCTACGCCAACTACGACTCCGCCGGCGGTCCGAGCGGCCTGAAGCGCACCCTGGTCTACGGCAACAAGATCGGCCACACGCCGGGGGCGCACCCGGTCTACAACGGGTGGGCGGCTTCCTTCGACTTCGGCCCCAACGACTGGGGCTACCTGCGCGTCGAGTGTATCGGTGGGTACGACTCGTGGTGAGCCGGCGTAGCACCCGGGTGACCGCCGGCCTGCTGGTAGCAGGCGTCGCCGCGACACTCGCCATGCCGACCCCGGCGCAGGCCGCCAACGGCACGATCGGGGACCGGGAAACGGTGTGCGCGAGTGACCTGTTCGTCCGCACTCAGCCCGTCGGCGCCTGGATGGGCACCCTCTATCAGGGTCAGACGTTCCTGGTCGAGGGTCCCCGCAGCGGCGGCTACGTCTACGGGTTTGCCTACGGTCACATCAACCGGCGTGGCTGGGTGCAGGACGGCTGGTTCTGCTGACCGTGCCTCGTGGCGGGACAGGGGTGTCCTGATCGGGCCGTGACGGCCTAGTACTCCGGCCGCACCTGCCTGATCTGAAGTCTCCGCAGTTCATCGCCATGGTTGACGCCATCCCGGTGTCGGCCGGATAGCTGCCCGCAGCAGACGTAGTAGGCGATCTCGCCGGTGCTGATGCTGCGAGGGGCGAGCAGCCAGAGCTCGCAGCCGGGCTGCCAGCCGATACGCACCGGCACCCGCGCCCACCAGTACTCACGGGGACCGTGGGCGCCGGCGCCATGCCCGAGCCGGCACAGCAGCGATCAGATCGTCGACCCGGACGATGCCCATCGCGTGGTGATCATGTCGTCGTTGCCGCGGGTCGCGACCACATGACCCACAAGAGTGGCACAGAAAATCACGCCCTTTCTGTCCGAAATCGCCTGCCGTTTAGTGATCCAGCAGCGACTACGCCACGCCGATGCAGCGCGCATACCAGCCGGTGCACAGAGAGACAGCCAAAATCGGCTCGCAAAACTACCCGAGTCAAGGGTTTCAGCAGCGCCTTAAACGGCGACAGGTTGCGCCAGGCCAATGAAAAGAGGGCTCCCGCAAGGCTGACCTGCGGGAACCCTCTCGCTGTCGGGACGGCCGGATTCGAACCGACGACCCCTTGACCCCCAGGACGATCCGCCACACGTCCACGCACGTCACGCACGCTATCCCCAAGATCAGGCCGTGCGGTCGACGTCGTGCCGCGTACCATCGCGCAGGCCGTGTGGTCCCCACTTGGTCCCCGTCGTTGCGGCCGTCCCCCAGGACCCTGCGGGTAACACTGCTGGATCCGGTGTCCCATCCCTTCCTTGGCCGGCCTCTCGACGGTGCTGGCACGAACCCAAGGGTCAAGCCTCCGCTCGGAGCCAAGTCTTGCCTGCGCGGAGCCACAGCGAGCCCTCGCGGCCCTGGCCGCACCGCATGACGACCCGTCCCGGCACCCGAACCTTCTCTCGTTCCGTAACGGCCCATGAATCCTCCACCAACTGGGCACGGATGACCTCGGTGGACCGCTTGTTGTGCTCGCGCCGGGTCAGAATCGCCTGATTCCCGCGTACGGCCAGCCCGTCGGGGGAACGAACTGGGCTCTGCCAGGTGGTTGCCTCGCCCGTTCGCGGCGTGATCCGGGTAAGGAACGTATGGCCCTCGCGGGAGCTGGCATACCACGCCAGCCAGACATAGCCGGATTCCGTGGCGGCTGCGCACCCGGCCAATGGCCATTCGGGGAGACGTCCGTCCGGCGTCCAGATGCTGCGACCTCGGCCGCTCCAGCCGGCTAGGCCTCCAGACGACTGCGGATGCCCGCCGTAGATGCCCTCATCGCCGTAGGCAGTCCAGATCGCCCCAGCGGCGTCGGTCACCAGGACGTCGATGTCGTCGCCCATGCAGAAAGAATCTTCCAGCCGCCCATCCGGTGAGTACACGACGGCGTTCGGGGCCCATGCCCCGTGCTCGTCCTTAGGGGCGCGGCCACTCACGATCAGAAGCCGGCCATCCGGCAAGAGCCCGATGTGACTGGGGCGCATCGTGATCTGGTTGATCGGCTGGCGTCGGACCGATCCGTCGACATCCCGTACCACCAAGGCCGCATCGAACGGAACGTCCGCTCCCCAACCGACCCAGCCCGCGATGTAAGGGGTATGGGTCAGGTGCCGACGGCGAACGAACAGAACCGCGAGTTCTCCTGCCGGGCCGACAGTCCACCACAGAGGCTGGCCCTTCGGGTGGGGCGCACCCGCAGATGGCCTCCACACTTGTTGCATCGCGATCGACACTTAAGCCTTGCCTCCTGGACAACCTCAGTCGATTCCGAGCAGCAGCGTACGGAACGGAGCGCCGTTGCGACAGGTGATCAACGAGGGGCCGGTGTGCCGGCCGTGCCGCGCTTGCGCGGCACCTTGATCCAGAAAACGAAAAGCTCGACAGATGACCCGGTTCGTCACCTGAAACTTGACCAGCGGTCAAGGAGCGCTACCGGGTGGCCCACTTGACCGGCGTGGTCCCCAGAACGCCAGAAAGGGCCGACCCGGTATCCGGATCAGCCCTTTGACCTGCGTCGGGACGGCCGGATTCGAACCGACGACCCCTTGACCCCCAGTCAAGTGCGCTACCAAGCTGCGCCACGTCCCGATGCCCCCGCGCGTCGTTCCCCGCGGCAGCCGGTACAGCTTAGCGCAAGATCTTCGCACCGTACGCACAGGGCCCCTCGGCGACGCACGGGCCGGCGTCACTCCCCCTAAAGCGTCCTAGGAAAGAAGCCGCCGGGGCGGGCCCCGGCGGCTTCTCCATGGCACCGCTCAGCCGTGCGCCTTGCCGCGACCGCCCGGGCCCAACTTCTTGCGCGGGCGCACCGAGATGTCGATCGGGCTGCCCTCGAAGCCGAACTCCTCGCGCAGCTTGCGCTCCACGAACCGCTGGTAGCCGGCGTCCAGCGGGCCGGTGGTGAACAGCACGAACCGCGGCGGCGCCACCCCGGCCTGGGTGGCGAACAGGATGCGCGGGGCGCGCCCGCCACGTACCGGGTGCGGGGTGGCCTGGACCAGCGCGGTGAGCCACTGGTTGAGCTGCGCGGTGGGGATCCGCGTCTCCCAGCTCGCGAGCGCCTTGCGCAACGCCGGGGCGAGCTTGTCCACCGCCCGGCCGGTCTGCGCGGACAGGTTCAGCCGGATCGCCCACGGGATCCGCCGCAGCTCCCGGTCGATCTCCTTGTCCAGGTAGTAGCGGCGGTCGGCGTCGACCAGGTCCCACTTGTTGAACGCGATGACCAGGGCCCGGCCGGCCTCCACCACCATGGTGAGGATCCGCTGGTCCTGCTCGCTGATCACCTCGCTGGAGTCCAGCAGCACCACCGCCACCTCGGCCGCCTCGATCGCCGAGGCGGTACGCAGGCTGGCGTAGTATTCCGTGCCGCTGGCCTTGCCGACCCGCTTGCGCAGGCCGGCGGTGTCCACCAACTGCCAGGTCTCGCCGCCGATCTCGACCAGGCTGTCCACCGGGTCGACGGTGGTGCCGGCGACCGAGTCGACCACCGCCCGCTCCTCGCCGGAGAACCGGTTGAGCAGGCTGGACTTGCCGACGTTGGGTCGGCCGACCAGGGCCACCCGACGCGGCCCGCGCGGCCGGTTCTCCACGATCGGCGGCGCCTCGGGCAGCGCGGCCATGATGGCGTCGAGCAGTTCGCCGGAGCCGCGGCCGTGCAGCGCCGACACCGGGAACGGCTCACCGAGGCCGAGCGACCACAGCGCGGTCGCCTCCATCTCGATGGTGGTGTTGTCGGCCTTGTTGCCCACCAGGATCACCGGCTTGGCGCTGCGCCGCAGCATCTTCACCGCGGCCTCGTCCACGTCGGTCGAGCCGACCATGGCGTCCACCACGAACAGCACCACGTCGGCGGTGGCCACGGCCGCCTCGGCCTGGGCCGCGATGGCGGCGGCCCGGTCCTTGGCGTCGGGCTCCCAGCCGCCGGTGTCCACCACGGTGAACGCCCGACCGTTCCACTGCGCGTCGTACGGCACCCGGTCCCGGGTCACGCCGGGGATGTCCTCGACGACCGCCTGGCGGCGGCCGATGATGCGGTTCACCAGCGTGGACTTGCCCACGTTGGGGCGGCCGACCACGGCCACCACGGGCTGCGGGCCGGTCGGCTCGTCGGCCTCGACCTCCGGCTCACGCAACTCCACCCAGCCACCGAAGTCGTCGGTCATGCCGAGTCACCCTTCGTGCGCGCCTGCGGCGCCCGCGAGAACCCGTTCATGCCACACCCCGCTCGGTGAGCAGGTCACGCAGGCGGGCGACGACCTCGTCGATGCCCAGTTCGGTGGTGTCCAGCACCACGGCGTCGGGAGCCTGCTGGAGCGGGTTGACGGTGCGGGTCGAGTCGAGCCGGTCCCGGCGGGCCAGGTCGGCGGCGGTCGCCGAGACGTCGGCGGCGTCCTCGGCGCTGCGCCGCTGGGCACGCGCCGACTCGGAGGCGGTCAGGTAGACCTTCAGGTCGGCGTCGGGCGTCACCACCGAGCCGATGTCGCGGCCCTCCACCACGATCCGGCCCGCCTCGGCGACCAGCCGCCGCTGCCGGTCCACCAGCAGCTCCCGGACCGCGCCCACGGCGGCCACCGCGGAGACCGCGCCGGTCACCTCCGGGCCGCGGATGTCGGTGGACACGTCGGTGCCGTCGACGGTGACCGCGTACCCCTGGGGGTCGGTGCCGATGCGCAGGTCGGCCTCGCCGGCGACCTTGGCCACCGACTCGGTGTCGGTCAGCTCGACGCCGGAGCGCAGGACCGCCCAGGTCAGCGCCCGGTACATGGCGCCGGTGTCGAGGTAGCGGGCGCCGAGGCTCACCGCCAGTCGCCGCGACACGGTGGACTTGCCCGAACCGGACGGCCCGTCCACCGCGACCACGCAACGCCCGGCCGGTACCTTTTCCTCCACCGTTGTCCTCCTCAGCCCGTACCTCGCAGGTCGTCACGGAGCGACGCCGTTGAGCGGATGGTTTCTCGTCGTCAATCATGCCCGCGCCGCGCGGGCGACCGTCGGGGGCGCGTGCGCGCCGGCCCGCGGACCGCGTCGAAGCCTACCGGTCGCCCTACCCCGGTCGTCTCCGGTCAGTCACCCACGGCCTTGAACAGGGCGGCGACCTCCGCGTTGGTCAGCCGCCGCAGCCGCCCGGTGCGCAGGTCGCCAAGCTTGACCGGACCGATCGAGGTACGGATCAGCCGGGACACCGGATGTCCCACCTCGGCCATCAGGCGTCGGACGATGTGCTTGCGTCCCTCGTGCAGGGTCAGCTCCACCTGAGCGGTTTTGCCCAGCGTGTCGACCACCTTGAACCCGTCGACCTTCACCGGCCCGTCCTCCAGCTCGACGCCGCCGGTCAGCCGCTTGCCCAGGTTGCGCGGGATCGGGCCGGCCACCTCGGCGAGGTAGGTCTTGAGCACCTCGTACGACGGGTGCATGAGCTTGTGGGCGAGGGTGCCGTCGTTGGTGAGCAGGAGCAAGCCCTCACTGTCGGCGTCCAGTCGCCCGACGTGGTAGACCCGCTGCTCCAGCCGCGCGCCGATGAAGTCGGCGAGCTCGGTGCGGCCCTTCTCGTCAGCCATGGTGGTGACCACCCCGCGCGGCTTGTTCATCGCCACGTAGACCAGGCGGACGTCGGCCTGGAGCCGCTCGCCGTCGACGTGGATCACGTCGCGTTGCGGGTCGGCCTTGTCACCGAGCTGCGCGACCCGGCCGTTGACCGTGACCCGCCGCCGGAAGATCAGGTCCTCGCAGGCCCGCCGCGAGCCCACCCCCGCGGCGGCGAGCACCTTCTGGAGGCGCTCGGCGCTCTCGTACACGGGGGCGTCGGGCTTCGGGGCACGGTCATCGCGTCGCATCGGCAAGCTCTTCTACGTCGTCGGGCAGGAACGGGGCCAGGGGCGGCAGGTCGTCCACCGAGTTGAGCCCCAGCTTCTCCAGGAACATGGTGGTGGTCCGGTAGAGGAACGCACCGCTGTCCGCTTCGGTGCCGCACTCCTCGACCAGGCCGCGACCCACCAGGGTACGGAGCACCCCGTCGCAGTTGACACCCCGGATGGCCGAGATGCGCGACCGGGTCACCGGCTGGCGGTAGGCGACCACGGCGAGTGTCTCCAGCGCGGCCTGGGTCAGCCGGACCGACTGCCCGTCCAGCACGAACCGCTCGACGTAGGTGGCGTATTCCGGCCGGGTGTAGAGACGCCAGCCACCCGCGGCGCGGCGCAGCTCGAACCCGTGCCCGGCCGAGGTGTAGCCGGCGGCGATCTCGTCGAGCATCGCGCCGACCCGTTCCGGGGCCTGCTCCAGCACCTCGGCCAGGACCAGCTCGCTGACCGGCTGGTCCACCACCAGCAGGATCGCCTCCAGCGCGCCACGCAGCTCCGCGTCGTCCAGGACGGGCGCGGGCGCCGGCTCCGGCGCCGCCCGCCGCCGCCCCCGCCTCTGGGGTACGCCGCCCCCGTCGCCGCCAGGGCCGACACCGCGGTCGACAGCCGGCCCGACGCCTGCGCCGGCAGCCGCATGAACGCCGCAGTCGACAGCCGCGTCGGCGCCGGCTCCGGGGGAGAGATCACCGTCGTCCGTCCCGCCCAAGCCCGAGATCTTGGTACGCTCGCGCCCCTCAGAGGGCGCCCCCGTACCAAGATCCGACCCAGTCGCGGCGATCTTGGAAGAATTCGGCCCCTCTGGGGGCCCGTTGCTTCCAAGATCTGCTTCGGGGGTCTCCTGCTCGGCGACGGAGGCGTCGTCCGGGGCGGGATCGGGCGGGGTGGGGCGCGCCCACGGAGGCACCCAGGCGGCAGCCTGGTCGGCCAGGGAGTCCCGGCGTTCCTCGTCGCTCATCAGGTCACTCCTGCGTCGGTGCGGACTAGCCCGCGGGCTCAGCGGCGGCAGCGGATGGTGCGACGTCAGCCGGTCCGTCGCCGCTGTTCTGGGCGACGTCGGCGGGTTCGGGGGTGTTGGTGGGTTCGGGTGCGCCCGCGTACTCGTCGACGGTCAACTCGGCGTCGCCTTCGGCCGCGCCGGTCCAGCGGACCGTCAGCTCCTCCAGCGCCTGCTCCTGCACGAACGCGACGAGGCCCTGCCGGTACAGCTCCAGCAGCGCCAGGAACCGGGCGACCACCTCCAGCGTGATCTCGCAGTCGGCGCAGAGCTGCGAGAAGGTGGCGACACCGGCCCGGCGCAGCCGCTCGGCGATGATGCCGGCGTGTTCCCGGACGCTGACCCGGACCATGTGCACGTGCGCGATGGACACCTCGGGCACCGGCTTCGGGCTCATCGCCTTGACCGCGAGCCGGAGCAGCCGCTGCGGGCCGATGCCGAGCACCAGGTCGGGCAGCGCCTCGGCGTACCGGGGTTCCAGGGTGACCGCCCGGGGGTAGCGCCGACCGCCGACCGCCTCCAACCCGGCGATGTGCGCCGCCGCCTCCTTGTACGCCTTGTACTGCAACAGTCGGGCGAAAAGCAGGTCCCGTGCCTCCAGCAGCGCCAGGTCCGCCTCGTCCTCCACCTCCGCCGAGGGCAGCAGCCGGGCCGCCTTCAGGTCGAGCAGGGTAGCGGCGACCAGCAGGAACTCGCTGGTCTCGTCCAGGTCCCACTGGTCGCCCATGGCGCGCAGGTACGCGATGAACTCGTCGGTGACCTTGTGCAGCGCGACCTCGGTGACGTCCAGCTTGTGCTTGCTGATCAGCTGGAGCAGCAGGTCGAACGGGCCGGTGAAGTTGTCCAGCCGGACCGTGAAACCGCTGGTCTCGGCGGGCCCGGTGTCGACCTCGGCGGGGTCGCCAGCGCCGTGCGGCGGGTCGAGGGGCAGCGCGGTCACCGGGAAACCGTAGTCGACGCGGTGGGCGGGTGGCGGACGCCCTACCGGTCCGTCTCGGCGGCGATCACCTCTCGGGCGAGCTGCCGGTAGTTGCGCGCGCCGGAGGAGGCCGGGTCGAGCGTGGTGATCGGCGCGCCGGCCACCGTCGACTCGGGGAACTTCACCGTCTTGGTGATGACGGTCTGGTAGACCTTGTCGCCGAACGCCTCGACCACCCGTTGCAGCACCTGACGGCAGTGGGTGGTGCGGCTGTCGTACATGGTGGCGAGGATGCCTTCGAGTTCGAGGTCGAAGTTGAGCCGCTCGCGCACCTTGTCGATGGTGTCCAGCAGCAGCGCGACGCCGCGCAGGCTGAAGAACTCGCACTCCAGCGGGATGAGCACGCCGTGCGCCACGGTCAACGCGTTGATCGCCAGCAGGCCCAGCGAGGGCTGGCAGTCGATCAGGATGAAGTCGTACTCCTTGCGGATGGTGCGCAGCACCCGGGCCAGGGCCATCTCCCGGGCGACCTCGTTGACCAGTTGGATCTCGGCGGCGGAGAGGTCGATGTTGGCCGGGAGCAGGTGCAGCCCGGCCACGTCGGTCTTGATCAGGACGTCCTCGGCGGTGACGTCGTCCTGCATGAGCAGGTTGTAGACCGACAGGTCGAGGTTGTGCGGGTTGACGCCCAGGCCGACGGAGAGGGCACCTTGCGGGTCGAAGTCGACGAGCAGCACCTTGCGGCCGTACTCGGCGAGCGCGGCGCCCAGGTTGATGGTGGTCGTGGTCTTGCCGACGCCACCCTTCTGGTTGGCCATCGCGATGATCCGCGCCGGGCCGTGCCGGTCGGTCGGCATCGGTTCCGGGATCGGCTTGCGCATCGTGTACGCGGCCGGGTCGGCGGGGCCGAGGTCGGCGCCGAGCGTCGCCTGCTGCTCACGGAGCTCCGACGTCCAGGTCTCGGCACGGTCACCGTTTCCTGCCATGTCCTCGTTGCCCCCTCCCGACGACCAACCCGGCGTCGGAGCCGTCCGACGTCCCTCGCGGCGCCGCTGCGCACCCCCGGTCCGTCGCACCTGGAGGCCCGCGCCGATGCCGACTGTACGCCACGGGCGAGCAGCACGTTCGGCAGCGGGTCGGCGTGTCGGCCGGCCGTCAGGCTGAGCCACCTTCTGTTCGCGACTGCGGGGCTCGCAACCCCGGCTCACTCCTCGCGCTCACGCGGAGCCACCTTCCGTTCGCGACTGCGGGGCTCGCAACCCCGGCTCACTCCTCGCGCTCACCCGATGGCGCGCGGATGCGCGGTGGCGTACACCTCGCGCAGCCGTTCCACGGTGACCAACGTGTACACCTGGGTGGTGGTCACCGACGCGTGGCCGAGCAGTTCCTGCACCACGCGCACGTCCGCGCCGCCGTCGAGCAGGTGGGTGGCGTACGAGTGGCGCAGCGTGTGCGGGGAGACCGCGTCCGGCCCGTCGACCGGCAGGCCGGCCCGGTCGGCGGCGGCGCGCAGCACACCCCAGGCGCCCTGCCGGGTGAGCGGCCCGCCCCGGGCGTTGACGAACAGCGCCGGGGTGCCCCGCCCGGCGGCGAGCAGCGCCGGTCGGCCCCGGGTCAGCCAGGCGCGCACCGCGTCGGCGGCGTACCCGCCGACCGGCACGAGGCGCGCCTTGCCGCCCTTGCCGCGCAGCAGCACGGCGCCGGCGTCCAGGTCGAGGTCGTCGACGACCGCGCCGACCGCCTCGGAGACGCGCGCGCCGGTGCCGTACAGGAATTCCAGCAGCGCCCGGTCGCGCAGCGCGCGGGGCGCGTCGTCGCCGGTGGCGGTCGCCGGGCCGGCGGCGTCGATCAGCCGGAGCACGGCGTCGAGCGGCAGCGCCCGGGGCAGCCGGCGCGGCGGGGTCGGCGGGCGGACGTCGCGGCCGGGGTCGGCGCCGGCCAGGCCCTCGCGCAGCGCGAAGCGGTGCAGGCCGCGTACCGCGCTGGCGGCGCGGGCGGTGGACGAGACGGCGAGCGGCGGGTGGTCGTCGTCGCCGGCCCGCAGCCGGGCCAGGTGGGACTCGACCTCGCCCGGACCGGCGGCGGCCAGGTCGGTCACCCCGGCGGCGGCCAGCGTGTCGAGGTAGCGGTCCAGGTCCCGGCGGTACGAGGCGAGCGTGTTCCCGGACAGGCCACGCTCGACGGTGAGGTGGTCCAGGTAGCTCCGGACCGCGCGGCGCAGGGCCGGCGCGGGTGTCGCGCCGGCCCGGTGCGCCTCGGGGTCGGTCAGCTCAGCACCTCGGCCAGCGGCAGCACGTCCATGCCGTGCGCCTCGGCGACCGGGCCGTAGACGACCCGGCCGTCGTGGGTGTTCAGGCCCAGCGCCAGCGCCGGGTCGCCGCGCAGCGCCTTGCGCCAGCCCTGGTTGGCCAGTTCGAGCGCGTACGGCAGGGTGACGTTGGTCAGCGCGTAGGTGCTGGTGTTCGGCACCGCGCCGGGCATGTTCGCCACGCAGTAGAAGATCGAGTCGTGCACCTTGTAGACCGGGTCGGCGTGCGTGGTGGGGCGCGAGTCCTCGAAGCAGCCACCCTGGTCGATGGCGATGTCGACGAGCACGCTGCCCGGCTTCATCCGGGAGACCAGCTCGTTGGAGATCAGCTTCGGGGCCTTCGCGCCGGGCACCAGCACCGCGCCGATGACCAGGTCCGCGTCGAGCACGGCCCGCTCGATCTCGTACGCGTTGGAGGCCACGGTCTGCAGGTGGCCCCGGTAGATGGCGTCGGCGGAACGCAGCCGGGCCACGTTCTTGTCCAGCAGCAGCACCTCGGACTGGAGGCCCAGCGCGATGGCGGCGGCGTTCAGGCCGGACACGCCGGCGCCGATGACCACGGTCTTGGCCGCGTACACACCGGAGACGCCGCCGGGCAGCACGCCCCGACCGCCGCCGGTACGCATCATGTAGAACGCGCCGACCTGCGGGGCGAGCCGGCCGGCCACCTCGGACATCGGGGCGAGCAGCGGCAGCGACCGGTCCGGCAGCTCGACCGTCTCGTACGCGATGCCGGTGACCTTGCGGTCCACGAGCGCGTCGGTGCACTCACGGGAGGCGGCCAGGTGCAGGTAGGTGAAGAGCACCTGCCCCTCGCGCATGCGGGGGTACTCCTCGGCGATCGGCTCCTTGACCTTGAGTACCAGCTCGGCGGTGTCCCAGACCTCGTCGGCGGTGGCCAGGATCTTCGCGCCGGCGGCGGCGAACTCCTCGTCGGTGATGCTGGAGCCGACCCCGGCGCCCGCCTCGACGAAGACCTCGTGACCGTGGCGGGTGAACTCGTTGACGCCCGCCGGCGTGATCGCCACCCGGTACTCGTGGTTCTTGACCTCGCGGGGGATTCCGACCTTCACGATGCAGACACCTTCCTCCGGGGCGCGGCTCACCCCCGACAGCGCGGCGCCGCGACGGCTCCGTTGCCGACGCGGTCAGGTCCCGCCGGCGGCAGTCTAGGCGCGCGGACGGCGCGGGGACGCCGACACTGTGACATCTGGTGCCCGGTGGTGCTGACGGAGTGTCAGGCATGGACCGGGCTGGCCGGTGGAGACGCCATCAGCCGACAGGACAGACTTCGGTAGATATCTTCCCACCGGTGGGGTGCCGGCGCGCGCGGAACGCGAGTGGATCACTATGGTGTCCGCTCATGACCACTCCTTACCAGCAGCACCCGTACGGCGTCTCGGACAAGAGCAAGGTCGTCGCGGGCATCCTCCAGATCCTCCTCGGCGGCTTCGGCATCGGCCGGTTCTACATGGGCGACACCAAGACCGGCGTCATCCAGCTCGTGGTCACACTCGTGACCTGTGGCTTCGGCGCGATCTGGGGCCTCGTCGACGGCATCCTGATCCTGGTCAACGGCGGCGTCGACGGCCAGGGCCGCCCGCTGCGCGACTGAGCGGCGAACCGGAAAGGGGCCGTGCGGCGTCTGCCGCGCGGCCCCTTCGTCGTCAGTTCCGATCAGCGCGGCAGCGGCGCCTGCGGGCGACGCAGCTCGGTGAAGCCGGTCTCCCGGGCCCGGGCGGCGGCCAGCAGCCCGGCCACGCAGGCCGCGTTGGTGATCTCCCCGGCCAGGACCATCCGGACCGCCTCGTCGAGGTCGACCCGGACCACCTGGAGGTCGGCCTCCTCCTCGCGGCGGTCGTGCCGCTGTGCCGCCGGCACGTCGGCGAGGTCACGGGCCAGGAAGACGCGCACCACCTCGTCCGAGAAACCGGGCGAGCTGTGCAGGTCCACGAGCACGTCGACGCGCCCCGCGGTCAGGTCGGCCTCCTCGGCCAGCTCCCGCGCCGCCGCGGCGGCCAGATCCTCGCCGCTGACGTCCATCAGCCCGGCGGGCAGCTCCCACAGGTGCCGGCCGACCGGGTGCCGGTACTGGCGGATCAGCACCACCTGACCGGCGTCGTCGAGCGCCACCACCGCCACCGCGCCCACGTGCCGGACGTAGTCGCGGGCCGCGGTGCCGCCGCCGGGCATGGTCACGTCGTCGCTGACCACCGAGAAGATCCGGCCGGACCAGACGTCCCGGCGCGCGGTCACCTCGTACCGGTGCTCGACGCCGCTCACTTCGCCGCCGCCTTCGTGCCACCGTTGCGGCCGGCCTTCTTCGCCGCGGCGGCGTCCGCCGGGCCGTCCAGGTCGACCGGGAGCTGGTCGGACTCGGAGTACGCGACCGCGGCGTCCACGAACGCGGCGAACAGCGGGTGCGGGCGGGTCGGGCGGCTCTTCAGCTCCGGGTGCGCCTGGGTGGCCACGAAGAACGGGTGCAGTTCCCGGTCCAGCTCGACGAACTCGACCAGCCGGCCGTCCGGCGAGGTGCCGGAGATGGTCAGGCCCGCCTTGGTGAGCTGGTCGCGGTAGGCGTTGTTCACCTCGTACCGGTGCCGGTGCCGCTCGCTGACCTCGGTGCTGCCGTACGCCTGGGCGACGATCGACCCCTCGGCCAGCGTCGCCGGGTACGCCCCGAGCCGCATGGTGCCGCCCAGGTCGCCGCGGCCGGCCACGATGTCCTCCTGGTCGGCCATGGTGGCGATGACCGGGTGTACGGCCTCCTCGTCGAACTCCAGCGAGTTCGCCCCGTCCAGACCGGCCAGGTGGCGGGCCACCTCGATGGTCATGCACTGGAGGCCGAGGCAGAGGCCGAGCAGCGGAACACCGTTCTCCCGGGCGTACCGGGCGGTGCCCACCTTGCCCTCGATGCCACGCACCCCGAACCCGCCGGGGATCACGATGCCGTCCACGCCGGCCAGCGCGGCGGCGGCGCCGGCCGGGGTGACGCACTCGTCGCTCGGCACCCACTTGAGCTGCACCCGGGCGCGGTGGCCGAACCCGGCCGCCCGGATCGCCTCGCTCACCGACAGGTACGCGTCGGGCAGGTCGACGTACTTGCCGACGAGCGCCACGGTGATGGTGTGGCGCGGCTGGTGCACCCGCTCCAGCAGGTCGTCCCAGCGGGTCCAGTCGACGTCGCGGAACGACAGGCCGAGCCGGCGCACAACGTACGCGTCCAGGCCCTCGCGGTGCAGCACCTTCGGGATGTCGTAGATGCTCGGCGCGTCCGGGGCGGCGGTGACCGCCTCCCGGTCCACGTCGCAGTAGAGCGAGAGCTTCTCCTTGACCTTGTCCGGGATCTCCCGGTCGCAGCGCAGCACCAGCGCGTCGGGCTGGATGCCGATGCTGCGCAGTTGCGCCACCGAGTGCTGGGTCGGCTTGGTCTTCAGCTCGCCCGACGGCGCCAGGTAGGGCACCAGCGACACGTGCAGGTAGAAGCAGTTGTCCCGGCCCAGGTCGTGCCGGATCTGGCGGATCGACTCCAGGAACGGCAGCGACTCGATGTCGCCGACCGTGCCGCCGACCTCGGTGATCACCACGTCGGGGACCTGACCGTCGGCGTCCGGGTCGGCCATGCCGAGGATCCGGGCCTTGATCTCGTTGGTGATGTGCGGGATGACCTGGACCGTGTCGCCGAGGTATTCCCCGCGCCGTTCCTTGGCGATCACCGCCGAGTAGATCTGCCCGGTGGTGACGTTCGCCTTGCCGGAGAGGTCACGGTCGAGGAACCGCTCGTAGTGGCCGACGTCGAGGTCGGTCTCCGCCCCGTCCTCGGTGATGAACACCTCGCCGTGCTGGAACGGGTTCATCGTGCCGGGATCGACGTTCAGGTACGGGTCGAGCTTCTGCATCACCACGCGCAGCCCGCGCGCGGTCAGCAGGTTGCCGAGGCTGGAGGCGGTGAGGCCCTTGCCCAGCGAGGAGGCGACTCCCCCGGTGACGAAAATGTGCCTGGTCGTCCGTGCTGAAGGGGCCAAGGCCTGCTCCCGTGTCGTCCGTAGCGGTCGTGCGAACCGCCGTGCCGATCAGACAAGTGATCACGCGATCCACGGGATTCCACGGTAACACCATCCGGACCGTGAGCCGGCGTCGCACCCGCTGTCGGCGCACGTGGGGCCCCGTCGCCCGTGATCAACTCCGGTGTGCGGGGGTGGCTGCCCCCGGCGCCGTGGCCACCGCGGTCGCCCCCGGACCCGCCGGGCCCGCGCCACCCGGACCGGATCCGTCCGACGACGCCGCGCCGCCCTCTCCCCCAGGCCGGCCGCTGTCCGGCAGCGTGCGGTCGGTGGAGTGGTCGAGCACCCGCAGCGCGGCCAACGCCGCCATCGGCACCACCAGCGCGCCGGCCGCGCCGGCCACGTCCAGCGCGGAGCCGCCCAGCACGCCGCCGAGCCCGGCGGCCACCCCGGTGCCGGCCATCGCCGCCCGGATCGCCGGATAGATGCCGAACAGCCGCATCAGCCCGCCCCACGGCTGGAGCAGCGCCAGCCAGACCAGCGCGGCCCCGGCCAGGGCCAGCACGGTCAGCGGGCTGTTCACAAGCGTCTGGAAGTTCGAGGTGCTGGACCGGTGCACGGTCAGGCCGCCGGTGCCGTCCCCGAGCGCCGCCAGGAAACGACCCAGGCTGCCCCGCTCGGCCGCCGGCCGGCCCAGGTCGACGAGCGCGAAGCCGATGGTGACGGCCAGCCCGGCCATGGTGGCCCAGGCGAGGCGGCTGACGGTCAGCCAGCCACCGCCGCAGATCGCCGCGGCCACGCTCACCCCGGCGGTGAGGGCGATCGCGCCGATCGAGTCCGCGCCCAGGTAGGGGCTGCCCACGATCACCACCGCGGTGCCGGCCACGGCCACCATCACGGTCGGCCGCCAGGTACGGCGGACCCGCTGGGCCAGCCAGCCCCCGCAGAGCAGCGACCCGGCGACGAACACGCCCAGACCGACCGTGCCCAGGCCGGCGTACCGGCCGCCCTCCAGCGCGGAGTAACCCACCACGCCGTTGAGTTGCAGCCGGGAACCGGTCAGCACGTCCACGCCGACCACCAGCGTGGCCAGCCCGGCCACCGCGCCGAGCGGCCCGAGCGTGCGGTCGTGCCCGGGAGCGAACCGGACCAGCGCCGTGCCGCCGACGATGAGCAGGGCGGTCACCGAGGCGAACCACCAGCCCGCGTGGGTCCCGCGCCACCAGGGCACCGCGTCGGCCAGCAGCGCCGCCGGCACCGCCAACGCGGCGGCGACCAGCAGCAGCTCCACCACCGCGACCACCCGCCGGGACACCGGCTCCGGCCCGTGCGGCCCGGCGAGGCGGCGGGCCCGCCGCAGCAGCGGCAGCACCGCCACCGCGAGCGCCATCTGGGCGGCGGCGAGCAGCGTGAAGAACCAGCCGGCGACCCGGCGTTGGGCCGCCGCCTCCCGGTCGGCGTCGGCCGGCGCCGTGATCGCCTCCGGCAGGTCGTCCGGCCGGTCGTCGACGGTCACCGCGGGCCGGCCGAGGAACAACCGCTCCGGCATCGGGCGGCCGAGCGCGGCGAGCGCGGTCGGGGCCAGGTCGACCAGTTGCAGGTAGCCGGCCCGGGCGGTGCTCGGCGACGTCAGCCAGCCACCGTCCCAGCCGGGACCGTCCGCGACGGCGACGTGCAGCCGCGCCGGCGTGTCGGTGTCGGAGACGCCGGCCACCAGCACCAGCGAGCGCGGCGGCCGGGCGGCGAGCACCCGGGCGAGCCGGGCGTCGGCCTGGCGCGCCTGCGCGGCCCGGACGGCCGGGTCGTCGTCGTCGACCGTGCCCACGTCGACGATGCTCAGCACGCAGGAGCCGAGCAGCTCCGCCGGGTCGTCGGGCAGCGCCGGCTCGTACCTGTCGACGCGGCCGAACGGGCGGGCGGCGGCCACCGCCGCGCCCGGCCCGACCGCCACCGAACAGCGCACCGACTCGGCCAGCGCGCCCGGCACCGCGCCCCAGGCGAGCTTCTCCTGGTTGTGGGCGACGACGCCCGGCTGGTCGGGCAGGTTCGCGCCGATCCCGTCGGGCTGCTCGACGGTCACCCCGGTGGCCGGGCAGCCGCCGGGGCGGCTGCCGTTCCAGGCCGCGAAGTTGCCCGCGCCGAGCGTCAACCAGCCGTCCACCGGGCAGGTGGGGCGGTGCGCGGAACGCACCGAGAGGGAACCGATCGCGCCCTGCTCGGCCATCCGCCACAGCGTCGGCGTGTTCCGCGGATCCACGTCGTCCCAGCGCAGGCCCGCCGCGCCGACCAGCACCACGAAGTCGGCGCTGCGCCGGGGCCCGCCGTCGTCCGGTCGGGCGGCCAACGCGGTGATGCCCAGGGCCACCACCACCAAAGTCAGCAGCACCGGGGTCAGTCTGCGCAGCATCAGCGGTTCTCCGGGGAATGCTGCGGCGTCAGCTCGGCGTACAGGTCGGCGAGCGAGGCCACGGTGTCCGCCTCGGTGGGCCAGGTCGCGGCGCGGGCCGCGCCCCGGCGGCCCAGGTCGGCGCGGCGGGCCGCGTCGTCGAGCAGTTCCCGCACCGCCGCGTCGACCGCGTCCACGTCGCCGGCCGGGACCAGCACCGCCGCGTCGCCGACCAGCTCCGGCAGGCCACCGACCGCGGTCGCCACCAGCGGCACACCGGCACGCAGCGCCTCCTGCGCGAACAGTTGGCGGGCCTCCCAGTCGCTGGTGACCACCGCCAGGTCGGCGCCGGCCAGCAGGTCCGCCACGTCCGTGCGGTGCCCGAGCAGGGTCACCGGTGCCCGGGCGGCCGAGATCCGCGCCGCCAGCGGCAGGTAGGCGGGTCCGCTGCCGGCGATCACCACCACCGGGGCGGGGACCCGGGTCCGCCACCGGGCGGCGGCGTCGATCAGCACGTCGTACCGCTTCTGCGGGTGCAGCCGGCCCACCGACAGGATCAGCGGGCGGTCGGCGGTGACGCCGAACTCGGCCCGCACCGCGGCGCGACGGCGTCCCGGCGGGGGCAGCGTCGGCGCGGCGACCGGCGCCAGCCGGGCGTCGGCGGCGCCCAGCGCGGCGGCCCGCTCGACCAGGTCGGCGGAGGCGCCCAGCGCGACCCGTACGGAACGGGCGACGACGCGCTCCACCAGCCGGGACGCCGCGCCGCGCAACCCGCCGGCGAGCACCGCGTTGTGCCAGGTGACCACCAGCGGGACGGTGGGCCGGGCGAGCGCGGCCACCAGGCCGGCGCGCAGGCCGTGCGCGTGCACCACGTCGACGGGCGTCTCCGCCAGCGCCCGGCGCAGCGCGCCGACCGCGCGCGCGTCCCCGGGGGTGGGGCTGGCCGGGATCTCCACCGGCGTGAACCGGGCGCCCGTCTGAGTGAAGTCGAACTGCTGTTGGGTGGCGGCCGGTCCGCAGACCAGCACCGACGCGCCGGCCCCGGTCAGCCCGCGGGCGACCGAGCGGACGTGCTGCCCCACCCCGCCGGTGCTGGAGGCGAGCACCAGCGCGACCGACCCGGGCCAGCGCGGTGCCGGCGAGGCGTCCGTCATGAGGAAACGATCTCCTTTCCGTCGCCCCGCTCGCCGGGGTGCTGGTCCGCCGGCGGGTCGTCGGCCGGTCGCCGGCGACGCAGCCGGCGGGTCACGGCCGCGAGCAGCGGCCGCAGGTCGCGGGCGTCGGTCAGCCAGGCGACGGCGAGGAACAGGACGCCCACCACGACCCCGGACAGCATGCCCTGCGCGAGGGCCGCGAGCGTCGTCGGGGTCCCGTCCCCCAGCCGCTCCAGCCAGCGGGCGGTGGCCACCCCACCCGCGGCGGCGACCGCGGCGGCCAGCAGCCCGGCCACGCCGGCCCGGCCGATGCCGGCCAGCGCCTGCGGGCCGGCGGCGCGCCGTACGGCGGCGACCAGCAGCGCGCCGAGCAGCAGCATGCCGGCGGAAGTGGCAAGCGTCACCGCCGGCACCCGGTCGGCCAGCGGCAACGCCTGGCCGGCCAGGACCGCCAGGGCGGGCACACTCAGCCAGCCGAGCGCGGTGGCGACCGTGGCCGAGCGGGTCTCGCCGCGCGCGTAGAGCGCCCGGGTGAGCACCGCGAACAGGCCGTAGCCGAGCAGGCCGGGGGCGAAGCCGGCGATGCCGGCCGCGGCGGTCCGCGCGTCCACCGGGTCGGGGAAGAAGAAGTGCCCGACCGGGATCGCGGTGCCGGCGAGCGCGGCGGCGCCGAGCAGGCTGAACAGCACCACCCCGCGCGCGGCCGGGGCGAGGGTGTCCCGGTAGGCGCGTTCGTCGCCGCCGGCCCGGGCCGCCACCAGCGTCGGGTACGCGGCCACCGCGAGCGGCACCGCCAGCACCGACCAGGGCAGGAAGTAGACGGTCTGGGCCAGGTTGTAGACCCCGACGTCGGCGACCCGGCCGTAGGTGACCTGGTTGAGCGTGACGACCAGGGCGATCTGCTGGGCGGTCACGGTGACCACCCCGGCGGCCACCAGGCCACCGACCCGGGCCCGGGCGTCGACCGGGAAGCGGTAGCCCCAACGGGGTCGCAGCCGCAGGCGGCGCAGCGGGATCAGCAGGGACAGCGAGAGCACCACCACGCCGAGCGTGGTGCCGCCGGAGAGCAGCAGTTCCCCGCCGCGGCCCACCTCGCCGATGCCGGCCCGCCGCCCCTCGGCGGCGGTGAAGGCGAGGTAGACCGCGATGACGGTGACGCTGGACAGCAGCGGCGCGAGCACCGGCCAGGCGAACCGGCGGTGTGCCTGGAGCACCCCGGTGAGCACGATGCCGACGCCGTAGAGCGGCAACTGGGGCGCGAAGACCCGCAGCATCCGCGCCCCGGCCGCCTGCTGGACCGGGTCCAGGCCGTGCCCGAGCAGGCCGGTCAGCGGCTCGGCGAGCAGCGCCACCAGCACCGCCAGCGGGACCAGCAGGCTCAGCGTCCAGGTCAGCAGCGCCCCGGTGGTGGCGGCCACCGCCCGCCGGTCACCCGCGGCGACGGCGCCGGCCAGCAGCGGTACGACCAGACTGGCCAGCGCCCCACCGGCGACGATCTCGAAGATGACGTTCGGGACGTAGTTCGCCACCAGGTAGGCGCCACCGAGGTCGGTGGGGGCGAGCGTCCAGGTGAACACCGCGGTGCGACCGAAGCCGGCGAGCCGGCTGACCACGGTGAGCACGGCGATGAGGGCAGCCGCCCCGGCGACACGGCCGACGGCGGCGAGGGGTGCCGGTTTCGTCACGTCAGTCGGCGAGCCGGCCCAGCTCGTCGAGGTGCCGCAACCCCGGTGTCCGGTGGATCACCTGGGTGAAGCTGACCTTCTCGCTGGCGGCGGTGAGCGCGGCGAGCACGGCCAGCACCCCGGCCCGCCCGAGCGGCCCGGTACGCGCGGCGAGGCTCACGCCGAGCAGCGCGCCGAGCGCGTTGGCGCCGCTGTCGCCGACCATCACCCGCTCGCCCAGGTCGTCGCGCAGCAGGCCGGCGGCGGCGCCGAGCGCGCCGGCCGCGATGCCGCCGTGCGGGCCGGTGGACAGCGGCGCGCCGAGCAGCAGGCCGGACTTCAGCGCCCGGCCGGGGCGCAGGTCGAGCAGGTTGACCAGGTTGGCGGTGCCGGCCACCACGCCGGCGCCGAGCAGCACGTCGACCCCGCGGCCGAACGCGCCGGCCCGCTGGCGGCGCGGATGGGCGGCGACCCGCCGGTCGGCGGCGAGCAGCGCCGCGGCGCCGAGCCCGGCGGCGCCCACCCCGGCGACCTTGACCAGCCCGGCGGTGACCCGGCCCTCGCGCAGCGCGGCGAGGTGACCGGCGAAGCCCTTGGCGGCCTTCTGCTCCGGGCGCGCGCCGACCACGTCGTCGTAGAGCCCGACCGCGCCCGCGCCGACGCCGGCCAGCAGCGCGGCGGCGCCGGCCGGCGCGCTGCCGGCGCCGAGCGCGCCCGCGGTGGCGGCGCCCACGGCCAGGGCCGGGCCGGCGGCCAGGGTCACCGTGCGGCCCCGGTAGTTGGTGCGCTCCAGCGCCGGCGCGCTCGGTGACGTGCGCACCTCCCGAAGCGCGTAGCGGGCGGCCAGCACCCCCGCGCCCACGGTCAGCAGCCGACCCAGTCTCACGCGACCCCTCCGATCCGGATCTCCCACGCGGCGCGGCACGGACCGGACGGCCCGGGCGCGATCACTCGGGCAGTTTAGGCAGCCGGGAGGCGGCGTTGTCGCCCACGCCGTACTGGCCGGCCTTCTTCCCGGTGAGCTGCTCGGCCAGGGCGAGGCTGGTGACCAGCTGTCCCTGCACGGTGTTGGCGTTGTCGACGGTGGAGATGGTCTGCGACAGCACCGGGTCGCCACGGACCACGGCCACCAGGTTGCCGCCGGTCGAGCCCATGCCGGCGACCACGACCGCGCCGGCGCGGTCGAACTGCTCGGCGACCTTCACCACCGACTCGTCCTTCTTCGCCGAGTCCTTGTCCACGTACGGCTGGCCGGTGACCAGCACCACCGCCTCGGCGGGGCCGGTGATCCGGTCCTCCGGGGTGAGGTAGCCGGCCTCCGCGTACTTCTGGAGCACGCTGCGCCGGTCGGCCTCGCCGACCGTCGGACTGCCCGCCGGGCGCTCCAGCAGGACGTTGGCCAGCAACGCGCTGGAGGTCTCCACGCCGTGCCCGTTGCCGGGCAGGTTGGCGGTGGGGGCGCTGTTCGGGCGGGCGGCGGTGACGGCCAGCTCCAGCAGGTTGTTGTTGCTGTCCGGGTTGACGAACTTGTCCTGCACGGTGACCCGGCCGGTGACGTCCGCGCCGGCGCTGCGGAGCATCTTCACCACGCCCTCGGTCTGGTCCCGGCCGCTGGGCAGCGTCAGCACCACCACCCGCCGGCCGGCCAGCTTGCCGGTCAGGACCAGCGGGGCCATCTCGCCGACGAAGTCCTCCTCGGTCTCCAGCTGCTTCTGCATGTCGTTGACCGACTGACGCATCAGCGAGTTGTCCTTGCGCAGGCCGTTGACGTTCTCCCGGAGCGAGTCGGCCACCGGGCCGTTGAGGGCGGCTGTGCCGACCACCAGGCCGATCGCCAGCGCGAGGAAGACCGCGGTCAGGGACACCACGTGGTAGCGGAAGTTGATCACGCTTGCAGCCTCTTGATCGTCGGGGGAGCTAGAAGAGCTGGCCGAGCTGGAACACGAAATTGTCCCACCATTCGGAGACCACGCCCAAATACGCCTTCCCGACGGTGGAGACGGCCACCGCGGAGGCCATCGCGGCGACCGCGGAGAGGACCAGCAGCAGCAGCGAGGATCCGGAGATGCTCTGCCGGTAGAGCCGGCTGACGCCCTTGGCGTCGACCAGCTTGCCGCCCACCTTCAGCCGGGTGAGGAACGTCGACGCCATGCCGCCGCGGCCCTTGTCGAGGAACTCCACCAGGGTGGCGTGGGTGCCGACGGCCACCAGCAGCGAGGCGCCCTTCTCGTCGGCCAGCAGCATGGCCAGGTCCTCGCTGGTGGCCGCCGCCGGGAACGTGATCGCGGGCACGCCCAGGCCGTTGACCCGGGCCAGCCCGGGGGCCCGCCCGTCCGGGTAGGCGTGCACGATCACCTCGGCGCCGCAGCGCAGCACGTCGTCGGTGACCGAGTCCATGTCGCCGATGATCATGTCGGGGGTGTAGCCGGCCTCGACCAGCGCGTCGGCCCCGCCGTCCACGCCGATCAGCACCGGCTTGAACTCGCGGATGTAGGGCCGCAGCACGTCCAGGTCGGCCTTGTAGTCGTAGCCCCGGACCACGATCAGGCAGTGCCGGCCCTGCATCTGGGTCTGGATCTCCGGCACACCGACGCCGTCGAGCAGCAGGTCGCGTTCCTGCCGGAGGTAGTCCATCGTGTTGGCGGCGAACGCCTCCAACTGCACCGACAGGCCCTCCCGGGCGTCGGCCATCGACTTGCCGACCGTCTCCGCGTCCTGGAGCGCGCCGTGCGCGACCGGCTCCGTGCCCACGAAGACGGTGTTGCCCTCGATGCGCACCAGATCGCCCTCGCGAACCTGCTCGAAGACGCCCTCGCCGAGATCGTCCAGGAGCGGGATGCCGGCCGAGACCAGCACCTCGGGGCCGAGGTTGGGATAGCGCCCGGACACCGACGGCTTGGCGTTCAGCACCGCGGCCACGCCGACCGCGACGAGCGAGTCGGCCGCCACCCGGTCCAGGTCGACGTGGTCGATGACCGCGATGTCACCCGGACGCAGGCGGCCGACCAGCCGTTTCGTCCGGCGGTCGAGGCGCGCGGTGCCGAGGATCGAGCCCGGTTCCGCGTTCCGGGTCCGGCGCAGTGTGGGTAGACGCATCGTGACCATCCTGGCATGTGGGGCAGGTTCTGCTGTCGCGACATGCCTGAGCAGGGCCGCCTACCCAGGGAAGCACACCGGGACGCGCCCCGGTGTGCTTGCGCTCACAATCGGGGTATCACGGACGCCGTTCCTTGGCCGCCACGGCCAGGAGTTCCTCGGCGTGGGCGATACCCAGATCGGAGTCCGGCAAACCGGCGAGCATCCGGGCCAGCTCCCGGGCCCGCTCGGTGTCCTCCACCACGCGGACGCCGCTGGTGGTCACCGCGCCCCCGGTGTCCTTCGCCACCACCAGGTGCCGGTCCGCGAACGCGGCCACCTGGGGCAGGTGGGTCACCACGAGCACCTGGTGGCTGCGCGCCAACCGGGCCAGCCGCCGGCCGATCTCCACCGCGGCCTGCCCGCCGACACCGGCGTCGACCTCGTCGAAGACCAGCGTGGGCGGACCGCCGGAACCGGCGAAGACCACCTCGATGGCGAGCATCACCCGGGACAGCTCACCGCCGGAGGCGCCCCGCTGCAACGGCAACGACGGCGCGCCGGGATGCGCCAACAGCCGCAGCTCGACCTCGTCGGCGCCGTCTGCGCCGACGCCCGCCTCGACGCCGTTGACCGGCAGGCTCGGCTCGGACCGCCCGGCCGCCCGCGGCAGCACCGCCACCTCGATCCGGGCGTGCGGCATGGCCAGCCCGGCCAGCTCGACGGTGACCTGCTCGGCGAAGCGACCGGCGGCCTCCTGCCGGGAGGCGGAGACCCGACCGGCGAGGTCGGCCACCTCACCGGCGAGGCGGGCCGCCTCCCGGTCCAGTTCGTCCAGCAGCTCGTCGGAGGTGTCCAGTTCGGACAGCCGGACGCGGGCCCGCTCGGCCCAGGCCACCACGCCGTCCACGTCGTCGGCGTACTTGCGGGTGAGCCCGCGCAGCGCGGCCCGTCGCTCGTAGATCGTCTCGAGCCGGGCCGGATCGGCGTCCAGCGCGGTCAGGTAGGTGGACAGCTCGGCGGCCACGTCGGTGACCAGCGTGGCGACCTCCTCCAGCCGGGCCGCCAGCTCACCGAGCGCCGGGTCGGTGCCGGCCTGCGCCTCCAGCGTGCGGCGGGCGGTGCCGAGCAGCACGGCCACGTCGGGCGTGTCGTCGGTCGCCTCCACACCGCCGGCCACGCACTGCTGCGCCACCTGCGCCGCGGTGCGCAGCCCCTCGGCGTGCTCCAGCCGCTGCGCCTCCGCCTTCAGCTCGTCGTCCTCCCCCGGCTGCGGGTCGACCCGGGTGATCTCGTCGAGGCCGAGCCGGAGCAGGTCGGCCTCCTGGTTGCGCTCCCGGGCGTTGCGCCGCCGGTCGGCTAGGTCGTCGACCACCGCCCGCCACCGCGCGTACGTCTCGCGCAGCGCGTCCAGCAGCTTCTCGTGCTCGGCGCCGGCGAACCGGTCGAGCGCGGCGCGCTGCTCGGCCGGACGCAGCAGGCGCAGCTGGTCGGACTGGCCGTGCACCGCCAGCGCCTGCTCGCCGACCTCGCCGAGCGTCGCCACCGGCATGCTGCGCCCGCCCAGGTGGGCCCGCGAGCGCCCCTCGATCGTGACGGTGCGGCTGAGCAGCAGTGAGCCGTCCTCGTCGGGCTCGCCGCCGGCGTCGATGATGCGGGCGTGCACCGCCTCGGCCACCCGGCCGCGCAGCCGCAACCGCCCCTCCACCACCGCGCGGCCCGGCTGCGCCCGCACCCGACCGGCGTCGGCCCGGCCGCCGAAGAGCAGGCCGAGGCCGGTCACCACCATGGTCTTGCCGGCACCGGTCTCGCCGGTGATGACGTTCATCCCCCCGGCCAGCGGCAGCGTGGTGTCCTCGATGACGCCTAGTCCGGTGATGCGCAGCTCTTCCAGCACAGCACCCGACAGTAGCCCCGCCGGGTGACAGTTGACCAGCCGGCACGGTGACCGGCGACGGTCGCTCTGCGCTTTCCCGGAACGAGTGGCTGTCCGGCGCCGGATAGCCACTCGTTCCGGGAAACAGCGCGCTCGGCAATGGGGGGTGGGTGTGGAGTCGGGGCGCCGGGCGTCGGCCAGCTCGTGCGCCGCCGCTTCCTCCGGCGGCGGCTCAACGACCTGTCGGCCCGACCGGGGTCGACACCCGACCGGGCCGGACGTGCCGGTCCGCCCGCCGCGGCCGGCCACGGCGCTCCGGCACCCCGACCGTCGCGGCTCCGACCACCCCCTGGCCGAACCCGCGACCCGTCGGGCCACGCCACCTCCGAGTCGGCGGGCCTCACCGCCGCGCCCGGACTCACCTCGACGCGGCCCGTCCCGCCCACCGTAACGCGCCGCGGCCCACCGGGCACCGAAGCTGAGCCGTCGATCAGCGGCGGTTGCCGCGCCAGCCCTGCACGGGCAGGTCGAACTTGGCCACCAGCCGATCGGTGAACGGGCGGTCCCGCAAACGCACGATGCGCACCGGCAACGCGCCCCGACGCACCGTGACCCGGGCGCCGGGTGGCAGGTCGTAGACCCGCCGGCCGTCGCAGCAGAGCACCGCGAGCGTGGTGAACGGATCGACGGTGATGACGAACGTGGAGGTCGGCGCCGTGACCAGTGGGCGGCTGAACAACGCGTGCGCGCTGATCGGCACCAGCAACAGCGCCTCCACCTCGGGCCAGACCACCGGCCCGCCGCCGGAGAACGCGTACGCGGTGGAGCCGGTCGGGGTCGCGCAGACCACGCCGTCGCACCCGTACCGGGACAGCGGCCGACCGTCGACGTCGACGAGCAGCTCCAGCATCTGGGCCCGCTCGCCCTTCTCCACGCTGATCTCGTTGAGCGCCCACGACTCGATGGTCGGCCCGCCGTCGAACTCGGCGGTCACGTCGAGGGTCAACCGCTCGTCCACCGTGTAGTTACGCGCGACCACGTCCCGCACCGCGGCGTCCAGGTCGTTCATCTCCGCCTCGGCCAGGAAGCCGACCTTGCCGAGGTTGATGCCGAGCAGCGGCGCCTTGGCCGGACGGGCCAACTCGGCGGCGCGCAGGAACGTGCCGTCCCCGCCCAGCGCGAACACGATCTCCGCGCCCTCGGCCGCCTCCGGACCGGTCACCGGCACCACGCCCGGCAGGTCGAGGTCGTCGGCCTCCTCGGCCACCACCCGGACCTCGAACCCGTTCGCGATCAGGTCGGCGGCGACCGCCCGGGCGTGCTCGGTGCTGCGTCGACGGCCGGTGTGCGTCACCAGCAGCGCGGTGCGACTCACCCGGACACCTCCTCGGTCGTGGCCGCCGTCGCGGCGGCTCCCTGCGGACCCGCGGCCACCACCGCGCGTACCCGGTCGGGGTCGGCGGCGGGCGCGTCCCGGCGCAACCATACGAAGAACTCGACGTTGCCGCTCGGCCCGGGCAGCGGGCTGGCCGCCACGTCGGCCAGGCCGAGATTGAGTCGCGCGGCGGCGGCGGCCACGTCGAGCACCGCCTCGGCGCGCAGCGCCGGGTCCCGCACCACACCGCCGGCGCCCACCCGCTCCTTGCCCACCTCGAACTGCGGCTTGACCATCAGCGCCAGGTCGCCGTCGGGCCCGGTGCAGCCGGCCAGCGCCGGCAGCACCAGACGCAGCGAGATGAACGACAGGTCGGCCACCGTCAGGTCGACCGGACCGCCGATCGTCTCCGGCGTGAGGGTACGCACATTGGTGCGCTCGAGGACCCGGACCCGCTCGTCGGTGCGCAGCGGCCAGGCGAGCTGCCCGTAGCCGACGTCCACGGCCACCACCTCGGCCGCGCCGGCGCGCAGCAGCACGTCGGTGAAGCCGCCGGTGGAGGCGCCCGCGTCCAGGCAGCGCCGGCCGGTCACCACCAGCCCGCCCGGCGCGAACGCGGCCAGCGCGCCGGCCAGCTTGTGGCCGCCCCGGGAGACGTACTCCTCGGCCGGGTCCTCGCCGGTGACAAGCAGCGGATCGGCCGGGTCGACCATGGCGGCGGGCTTGCGGGCCGGCACCCCGCGCAACTGGACGCGACCGGCCTCCACCAGCGCGGCGGCCTGCTCCCGGGAGCGGGCCAGACCGCGGCGGACGAGTTCGGCGTCCAGTCGGGTACGACGAGCCATCGGTGTCCGTTCTCCGCCTCTGCTCAGGCCTGGTCGATGCCGGCCAGGGTCTCGCGCAGCGTCTCGTACGCCGCCTCGTACTGGGCGATCTGGTCCGCCGGGGCGAGCGCCTCCGCGTTCGCCATGCCGCGCACCGCGGCGTCCACCGCCGGGTGCCGCGCCTCGCCGACCTCCTCGACCGGCGCGGAGCGTACCCCCGGGGGCGGACCGGGCCGTGGACCCGGCGGCGGACCGGGCCGGAACGGCGCGCTCACGAGCCGTCCGCCCGACGGCCGGTGGCCTTCCGCGCCGGCCGGGCGGACGCGGCCGGCGACTCGTCGGCCGGTGTGCGCGCCACCGTGGCCGCGGGCTTGCGCGCGACCGCCTTCCTGGCCACCGCCTTCTTCGCGACCGCCTTGTTCGCCGTGGTCCCGCCCGGCCCGGCCGCGGCAGGCGTGGCCGCAGTCGGCGTGGCCGCGGCCGGCTCGGTCCCGCTCGACGCCGAAGCGGTCGGCTCTGATGCGGTCGAGTCTGGTGCGGGCGAAGCCGATGCGGACGTGGTCGTCGGCTCGACGGGCGTGCGCGCCTCGCGCAACTGCCGTTCCAGGTCGTGCACGCGCCGGGTCAGCTCGGCGACCTCGTCGGCGGTGGCCAGCCCGACCGCGCCCAGCGCCCGGTCGACCTCGAAGCGGACCAGTTTGGTCAGCGCCTCCCGGTTCGCCAGGCCGGTGGCGACCAGTTCCTCGGCCAGCGACTGGAGCTGACCGGCCGTCGCGCCGCCCTGACCGACGACGCGCATCACCGCGTCCTGCGCCTTCTTCCGGGGCGCCTCCGTCAGGCCCATGGCCAGCGAGAGGTAGGCGCGCCACGCGTCCTGCATGCCTGAGTCCTTCCACGGGGCGAGGTGTGCAGGTGCCACGCTACCGGGCACCGGGGACGAACCATTGCGGTACGGTGCCGGGGAACGGCATGGCTCATGGTGAGGAGACGATGTGGCCAGCGTGGACGAATGCCGCCAGGCGTTGCAGGACCTGGCCGACCGGCTGGACCGGCACGCCGAGGCGCAGGGCAGGATCGATCTCGACCGCACCCTGGCCTGCCGGATCACCGACCTCGGCACCGCGTTCCACGGTCGGCTGGAAGGCGGCCGGCTGGTCGGGCTGACCGACGGCGACGACCCGAAGGCCAAGATCGCGCTGAGCATCGCCGGCGACGACCTGATCGCCCTGGTGCACGGCAAGCTCGACATCATGTCGGCGGTGGCGTCCCGCCGGGTCTCCGTCAAGGCGAACCCGTTCGACCTGATGAAACTCCGCAAACTGCTCTGACCGACGCCGTCGCCGGGCGCTCGCCCGCAGCGGGGCCCCGGTCGCCCGGCTCAGCCGTCGACGCGGTCGAGCCCGAACGCGGCGAGCGCCTCCGCCGCCGCCGGGGACGCGGCCCGCACCCGCGGGTCGGCCGCCGTCGCCCAGGCCACCGCGCAGAGCGCCGCGAGCGCGTCCAACGGCCGTCCCGCGCCGTCGAGAACCAGCTCCCCGTCGGTCGCCGTCACCGACCAGCCGCCGGTCCCGGGTCGGCCGGGCACCGCCACCACGGCCGCCGCGTCGAAGAGCCCCGCCAGGTCGAAGGAGACGTACGCCGGCCGGCGCGACTCGGGCGCCGCCAGCAACTCGGCCGCGTCGCTCACCCCGGTCAGCACCAGCAGGCTGTCCAGCCCGGCCCGGCGGGCCCCCTCGATGTCGGTGTCCAGCCGGTCGCCCACCACGAGCGTGCGCCCGGATCCGGCGCGGCGCGCGGCGGTGGCGAACAGCGCCGGTTCCGGCTTTCCCACCACCACGTCGGGATCCCGGCCCAGCGCGGTACGCAGCACCGCCACCAGGGAGCCGTTCCCGGGCAACGGCCCACGCGGGCTGGGCAGCGTGCGGTCGGTGTTCGTGGCGTACCAGGGCGCGCCCGCCCGCACCGCCAGGGACGCCTCGGCCAGCTCGGACCAACCGACCTGCGGACCGTAGCCCTGGGCCACGGCGGCCGGCTCCTCGTCGACCGTCGACACCGGCCGCAGGCCCACCGCACGCAGTTCCGCCCGTAGCGCCTCCGCGCCGACCACCAGCACCGGCGCGCCGGCCGGCAACCGGTCCCGGAGCAGCTCGGCGGTGGCGGCCGCGGAGGTCAGCACCTCCACCGGCTCGGCCGGCACACCCATGCCGGTGAGCAGGTCGGCCACCTCGCTGGACCGGCGCGAGGCGTTGTTCGTCGCGTACGCGACCGCCCGCCCCTCGGCCCGCAGCCGGCCGACCGCCTCGACTGCCCCGGGAATGGGCCGGTCGATCAGGTAGATGACCCCGTCCAGGTCGAAGACCACCAGGGCGTACCCGTCGACCAGCCGCCCGTCCGCCCCGGCGCGGTCGGCACGAGCCGGCTCCACCCCGGCACCGGTGTCGGTGTCCCCGGCGTGCCCGCTCACCGGCGCTCCGCCGCCTCGTCCCCGCCCGGCGCGTGCCCGCCGGCCGTCGGCCGGTTCTCCGCCTGGTCGGCGGGGGCGTCGTCGGTGGCGGCGAGCGAGCCGGCCTCGTCGTCGGTCAGCTCGTCGTCGTTCAGGTCGGCGGCGTCGCGGTCCCGGTACCCGGCCCGAGCCGCGTCGCCCGCACCGGACGTGTCGGCGCGGTCGCCGTTCGGGCCGGCGTCCTCGTCGAGGTCGTCGTCCTCGTCACCGTCCCGGTCGAGGTCGTCGTCTTCGTCGTCGTCCTCTTCGTCCTCGTCGAGGACGTCGCCGTCTTCGTCGTCCTCGTCGAGGACGTCCTCATCGTCTTCGTCTTCGTCCTCGTCGAGGTCGTCCTCGTCGTCGGAGTCGCCGTGCGTGGCCGAGGAGTCGGCGCCGGTCGGACCGTCGTCCGACTCGTCGTCCTCGTCGTCGCCCTCGATGACCACGCCGTCGAGCTCCAGCAGCCGCTCGGCGGCGTCGGTCTCACCGTCGGAGTCGATGTCGGAGGCGCGGGAGAACCACTCGCGCGCCTCCTCGCGCCGACCCACCGCGAGCAGCGCGTCCGCGTACGCGTAGCGCAGCCGGGCCGCCCACGGCTCGGCCGACTCGGCGGTCAGCTCGCGGACCTGGAGCATCGCCACGGCCGCGTCCTTCTGGCCCAGGTCGCCACGCGCGCCGGCGGCCACGATCAGCAGCTCGATGGCGACGGCCTGGTCGAGCTTGGCCTGATCCGCCCCACGGAACAGGTCGATCGCCCGCTCCGGCCGGCCCAGCGCCCGCTCACAGTCGGCCAGCACCGCGAGGTGGCTCTGCAGGCCGGTCATCCGGTGGTACGTCCGCAGCTCGGCGATGGCCGTCTGCCACTCCCCCGAGTGGTACGCGGCCAGCCCGACCGCCTCACGCACCGCGGCGATCCGCGAGGCCAGCCGTCGGGCCGCCATCGCGTGCGCCAGCGCCAGCGTCGGGTCCTCGTCGATCAGCAGGCCGGTCGCGACCAGGTGCCGGGCGACGGTCTCCGCCACCGGCTTGGCGAGCGAGAGAAGCTCCGCCCGTACGGTCGAGTCGAGGTCGCTCGCGACCACGTCGTCCGGCAGCTCCGGCGCCTCTCCGGTACGTCCCTCGCCCCGCTCGTCCTGACGCTCGCGCTGCGGGCCGAAGCTGCCCGGCCGACGGTCGTCCCGGTCCGGCCGGTCGCCGTAGCCACGGCGCTCCCCGTCCCGCTCGGTACGCCCACCGCGGTAACCGCCCTCACGGCGGTCACCCCCACGGTCGTCACGGCGGAAGCCACCCTCGCGACGCTCGCCACCGCCGAAGCCGCCGGCACGGTCGTCGCGGCGGAAGCCACCCTCACGACGCTCGCCGCTCGGCGCACCACCGGAACGGTCGTCTCGACGGAAACCGCCCTCACGGCGGTCCCCGCCCCGGAAACCACCGTCACGGTCCCCACCTCGGAAACCACCGGAGCGCTCGCCGCCCCGGAAACCACCCTCACGGTCACCACCACGGAAGCCACCCTCGCCACGGTCCCCACCGCGGAAACCGCTCTCGCGGCGGTCGCCACCGGAGGTACCGCCGGCACGATCGTCACGGCGGAAGCCGCCCTCACGACGCTCGCCGCCCCGGAAACCACCCTCACGGTCACCACCACGGAAGCCACCCTCGCGACGGTCCCCACCGCGGAAACCGCTCTCGCGGCGGTCGCCACCGGAGGTACCGCCGGCACGATCGTCACGGCGGAAGCCGCCCTCACGACGCTCGCC
>NZ_JBEZCX010000026.1:0-1204 GCF_040647835.1 Micromonospora sp. NPDC049240 | reverse complement strand
GCCGCCCCGGAAACCACCCTCACGGTCACTGCCTCGGAAGCCACCCTCGCGACGCTCGCCGCCTCGGAAGCCGCCGTCACGGCGGTCGCCGCTCGGCGCACCACCGGCACGATCGTCACGGCGGAAGCCACCCTCACGACGGTCCCCACCGCGGAAGCCACCGTCACGGTCGCCGCCCCGGAAACCACCCGAGCGCTCACCGCCACGGAAACCGCCCTCGCGACGGTCCCCACCCCGGAAACCGCCGTCACGACGGTCACCGCTCGGCGCACCACCGGCACGATCGTCACGGCGGAAACCGCCCTCACGACGGTCCCCGCTCGGCGCACCACCGGAACGATCATCGCGCCGGAAGCCGCCCTCGCGGCGCTCCCCGCCCCGGAAACCACCGTCACGGTCGCCACCGCGGAAGCCACCCTCACGACGGTCCCCACCGCGGAAGCCACCGTCACGGTCGCCGCCCCGGAAACCACCCTCGCGACGGTCCCCACCCCGGAAACCACCGTCACGACGGTCCCCGCTCGGCGCACCACCGGAACGATCATCGCGCCGGAAGCCGCCCTCGCGGCGGTCCCCGCCCCGGAAACCACCGTCACGGTCGCCACCGCGGAAGCCACCCTCACGACGGTCCCCACTGCGGAAGCCACCGTCACGGTCGCCGCCCCGGAAACCACCCGAGCGCTCACCGCCACGGAAGCCACCCTCACGGCGGTCGCCGCTCGGCGCACCACCGGCACGGTCGTCACGCCGGAAACCGCCCTCGCGACGGTCCCCGCCACGGAAGCCACCGGAGCGCTCGCCGCCCCGGAAACCGCCCTCACGGCGGTCGCCGCTCGGCGCACCACCGGCACGGTCGTCACGCCGGAAACCGCCCTCACGACGGTCACCACCACGGGTGCCGCCGGCGCGGTCGTCGCGACCGCCCCGGTACGAGGGGCGATCATCGCGGCGGGCGTCGCCGCGCCCCTCGCCACGGTCGGCGCGATCCTCGTAGCGACGGGGGCGGTCCCCGCCCTGGGGTCCAGAGCTCACAGGTGCATCCTTCCTGATGGCGTTTCCGCCAGAAACGCTAACGCAGTCGAGGGCCGACCCTCATGGGGCGGCCCTCGACTGGAAGATTGTCCGGCGGTGTCCTACTCTCCCACACCCTCCCGAGTGCAGTACCATCGGCGCTGGAGGGCTTAGCTTCCGGGTTCGGAATGTA
>NZ_JBEZCX010000025.1:0-103653 GCF_040647835.1 Micromonospora sp. NPDC049240 | reverse complement strand
ACCCACCCTCACCCCCACCGACAACTTCTTCGACCACGGCGGACACTCCCTCCTCGCCACCCGCCTCATCAGCCGCATCCGCAGCACACTCGGCGTACACCTGGACGTGTTCACCCTCTTCGAGGCGCCCACCGCGAAGCTGCTCGCCGAGCACCTGCGGAACGACGACGACGGTCGGGCCCCGATCGAGGCCCGCGACCACGCGCACGGCGCACCGCTGTCCTTCGCCCAGCGCAGGCTCTGGTTCCTGCACCGATTCGAGGGCGAGGCGACCTACAACGTGCCGCTGGCGTTGCGGCTGTCGGGCCGGCTCGATGTCCGCGCGCTCACCGCCGCGCTCAACGACGTCGTCGGCCGCCACGAAAGTCTGCGCACGGTGTTTCCCGAGCGTGACGGGGAGCCGTGGCAGGAGATCAGGCCGGCGGCCGAAGTCCACGTTCCGATCGCCGTCGAGACGGTCACCGCCGAGACGCTTCCCGACGCGCTCGCCCGCGCCGCGCAGACGCGCTTCGACCTCGAACGCGACCTGCCGCTTCGCGCCACGCTCTTCCGCCTCGGCCCGAGCGAGCACGTCCTGCTGCTGCTGATGCACCACATCGCGGCAGACGGCTGGTCCCTGGCCCCCCTGTCACGCGACCTGTCGAGCGCGTACGCCGCCCGCCTCACCGGCGAGGCACCGCAGTGGGAGCCGCTGCCGGTGCAGTACGCCGACTACACGGTGTGGCAGCACGAGACGCTCGGCGCCGGCACCGACCCGGCCAGCCGCCTGGCCCGGGAGACCGACCACTGGCGCACCACGTTGACCGGGCTGCCCGACGCGCTGGCCCTGCCCACGGACCGGCCCCGCCCGACCGTCGCCAGCTACCAGGGCGAGACGTACCGGTTCACCATGGACGCCGTCCTGCACGAGCGGGTGGTGACGATGGCCCGCGCCCGCGGCGCGACCGCCTTCATGGTGCTGCTCGCCGGGCTTGCCGGCCTGCTCAGCCGGCTCGGTGCGGGCACCGACGTGCCGGTCGGCTCCCCGATCGCCGGGCGTACCGACGAGAAGCTCGACGACCTGGTCGGCTTCTTCGTCAACACGCTGGTGATGCGCATGGACGTGTCGGGCGACCCGACGTTCGGTGAGCTCGTCGAGCGGGCCCGGTCCACCGCGCTCACCGCCTACGCCCACCAGGACGTGCCGTTCGAGCACCTCGTCGAAGCCGTCAGCCCGGCCCGGTCCCTGGCGCACCATCCCCTGTTCCAGGTCATGCTGGCGCTGCAGAACACACCGGAGGGCCGACTCGACATGCCCGGCATCACCGCGAGTTACCAGCCCGCGCACACCGGAACGTCCCGGTTCGACCTGTTCTTCAGCCTGTGGGAGAGCTACGACGACGGTCGCCCGGCCGGGCTCGCGGGTGTCCTCGAATACCCCACGGACCTGTTCGACCCGGCGACCGTGCGGACGCTCATCGAGCGCTGGAGCCAGTTCCTCACCACCGCGACGCAGGAGCCGGACCGCCCGGTCGGGCGCATCGACGTCACCACACCGGAAGAGCTACGGCGAGTGCTGGCCGAATGGTCATCCGGGGCCTGACCTCCGCCACGGACGGAAGGGAAGGGTAGGAGATGGCACTTCGCGTCGTGGCGGTCGCCCCGCCCGAGCTGCCCGCGAGCGGGCTCGGCCGGCACACGCTGACCAGCGCCGACCCCGCCAGCCTGTTCAACGCGTGCCGTGTCGCGGGGCAGCGGGCGGCGAACGGCATCGGCGCCTGGGGCGACTCGAACTGGGCCGGAAGCCGCGCGTCCCGGCGGGAGTCGGTGCTGCTGATGCACAGCCTGGTCGAGGACATGGCGCGGTTCGATGCGCTCCTGGAGCGGTTCGAGCCGAACCTGCTGCTGCTCGGCGCCATGTCGGTGTGTCTGCCCGGCGCGGTCGCCTGCGCGGTCCGCGCCAAGCAGCGCCTCGGCGACCGGGTCCACGTCGTCCTCGGCGGCCGGCACGCGTCGGAGACGATCTGGCGGGCCGGCGGCACGGTGCGGCACCATCCGGGATCGCCGGTGCGCCTGATCGCCGACGGGACCCTGCCGCCCGTCTTCGACCTGGTGGTCGCCGGTCCGGGTGAGCATGTCATCGCGGGGCTCGGTGAGGTGATCGCCACCGCCGCACAGCCCGCGACGTCCGCCGATCTGGCCGCCGGGATCGCCGACGAGCCGGGCGACTGGATAGCCAGCTGGGCCGACGGCGACCTGCCGCGGACGGTCACCTCACGGCGGCCGACATTCAGCCGTGACCAGCTACCGAGCCCGGCCGAGATCTTCGGCGTCGGCGCCAGCTTCGACGTGTTCGGCGGCCGGCTCACCGGGCACGTCTTCAGCGACACCGGTAACGGCTGTGTCTTCGACTGTGACTTCTGCAGCGAACGGCGCAGCGTCACCGGGGGCCTGGTCGACCTCGGCAACGGCGCCGACCGCCTGGTCCGGCAGTTGCGCGCCGTCAGCGACGTGATCGCGGCCGACGCGCCCGGTCGCGGCGCCAGCGCCTTCATCGAGGACTCCACCATTCTCGGCGGATCGCCGCGGGAGATCACCCGGCTGGTCGACCTGTTGGACCGGGCCGACCTGGACATCCGGTTCGGCGGGCAGTTCACCATCGACCAGATCCTCAGCCGCACCGACCTCATCAAGGGACTGACCGAGGTCGGCTTGGACTACGTCTTCATCGGGGTGGAGACGCTCGACCCGGGTGGCATCGGCGGCATGAGCAAGGACCGGCGGCCGGACGGGGCCGCGTGGATGAGCCGCACCGAGCAGGCCATCGACCAGCTCACCCAGCTCGGCGTCCAGACCGGGGCGGCGGTGCTGTTCGGCCTCGGCGAGCCGCACCGCGACCGGCTCGCCCTCCTGCGACAGCTCAACGACTGGCGCGACCGGTACGGCGGGCCGTGGCCGGTCAGCCTCAACTGGGCCACTCAACATCCGTTACGCGGCGCCGACGGCGGCACCGGCTACCGCTACAGCGACTGGTCGGTGCCCGCCGGCGAGTGGGCCGAAGCGTTCGACGACTTCGGGGAGGCCACCACGCGTTACCCGCTCAGCGGCTGCGCGCCGCCGGTCTTGGCGGAGGTGCAGGAGATCAGGGCGACGTTCCACGCGCTCTACGCGCGGCCGAGCGAGGGTGGTGCGCGGTGACCACCCAGTTCTACGCGAGCGGTGCCGGCGACCGGCTGGTGGACGCCGACCTGCTCCCACCGGTGGTGCAGGCGCTGCTCGCGCACGAGGAGCGGATGCTGGACTCGATCAGTGCGGGGGTCGACGTGCTCGTGGAGGTCGGCAGCATGTCGGGCCTGCATCTCGAGTGGGCGGTCCGCCGCGGCCTGGGGTACGTCGGCGTCGACGTCGTTTCCCGCTACGTGGCCGAGGGCAGGGCACGGCTGGCCGATCGCGCGCTACCCGCCGACCGGTACCGCTTCGCGCTCGCCGACGCCGAGGAGCTGCCGGCCGTGGCACTGCCACCGGGGCGAGCGGTGGCGCTGTTCCCGTTCAACAGCTTCGGCAACATGGACCGGCCCCGCGCCGTGTTGACAGCGCTGGCCGACAGCGGCCTGCCGTTCGCCATCAGCACCTATCGCACGGACCGGGACGCGTCGCGGCGGCGGCGGGAGTACTACGACGCCTGCGGCTACACCGGGCTGCGGGTCACCGAGGACGCTGACGGTGTGCGGTTCCGCAACGACGAGGGTCTCGACACCGTCGCCTACCACCCGTCGCGCCTGGCCGAGTGGTTCCGTGCGGCGGGGCTCGCCGCGGAGCCCGTCGAGTTCGGTGGCTTCGGGTTGTTCTACGTCGGCGCGCCCACCGGCTCGCCACTCGCGCCAGCCTGAACGGCAGGGAAGGCCGGTGGATGAACGCCACCGGCCACGACAGTGACAAGGGGAACACCGATGCGAACGGTCGGCATGGTTGAGCTCTCCGTCTTTGAGCGGATCACCCCGCTGGTCTCCGGATACCTGGAAGCGTACGCCCGCGCCGACGACGTCCTCACCGGTGAGTACGTGTACCGGACGTACACCACCAGCATCAAGACTCCGGCCGCCGAGGTGACGCGCCACGTCCTGGACCTCGACGCCGACATCTACACGTTCAGCTGCTACGTGTGGAACATGGGCCTGGTGCGGCAGGTCCTGACCGCGCTGCGCGCCGCCAGACCGCACGTGCCCGTCCTGCTCGGCGGCCCCCAGGTCATGCACCACGCCGACCAGCAGCTCAGCTCGACCGACACGTTCACCGCCGTCTGCAACGGCGAGGGCGAGGGCATCTTCGCCGCGTACCTGCGCGAGCTGACCGAGACGACGCCGGACCTGACCAAGATCCCCGGCCTCAGCGTGCGCCGCGACGGGCAGCTCATCACGACGCCCGCACCGCCGCGGCTGGCTGACCTCAACGAGATCCCCTCGCCGTACCTCACCGGCCTGTTCGGCGACGAGTACACCATCGGCCTGCTGGAGACCAACCGCGGCTGCCCCTACCACTGCGGATTCTGCTACTGGGGCGCGGCCACCAACGACCGGGTGTACCGGTTCGACGAGGACCGCGTACGCGACGAGATCACCTGGATGGGACGCAACAGCGTCTTCTTCGTGTACCTCGTCGACGCCAACTGGGGCATGCTCGGCCGGGACATCGAGCTGTCGCAGCACATGGCCGACTGCACCCGCGAGTACGGCATGCCCAAGACGGTCTACTTCTCGGCGGCGAAGAACAAGCCGCAGGCGGTCACCAAGATCACCGAAATCTTCCAGAACGCTGGTCTCGTCGCGTCCCAGCCGGTGTCGATCCAGAGCATGGAGCCCCGCGTCCTGGACCTGGTCGCCCGCTCCAACATCAAGCTCAGCGCCTTCGCCGCACTCCAACAGGATCTGCGCGAGAAGCGGGTCAGCTCGTTCATCGAACTCATCTGGCCGCTGCCCGGCGAGACACTCGACTCCTTCAAGAGCGGCATCGGGCAGCTCTGCGACAACGGCGCGCAGACCGTCATCGCATACTCCCACCTGCTGCTCAACAACACCCCCATCTACCACAACCGGGATCGCCTGGGCCTGACCACCCGGCCGGCCGGCGGGGACGTCGCCGACGCCCGCATCGTGATCGCCACCCGCGAGGCCAGCACGGCCGACTTCGCCGACGGCATGCGCTTCTTCTACGCGGTGCACGCGCTGCACAACACCCGCAGCCTGCGCACCGTCGCGGAGTACCTCGTCGGCGCCGGTGTCACCACCTACGCGGGCCTGTTCTCCGAGTTCGTCGACTACTGGCGCGGCCGCCCCGACGACCCACTGGTGCGCTTCGTCGAACACTCGATCGCCGCCGCCGACTACTACGACCTCGGCAACTACGGCCTCTTCGTCCACCTCGCGCTGCACCGGCATCGCGACGTGTTCGCCGAACAACTGCGCGACTTCGCCACCAGTCGCGACTGGTGGGCCGACCCGAAGGCCCGCGCCCGCTTCGAGATCGACACCATCAACCGCCCGTACGTCTACTCCAACACACCGTTGGACGAGCCGTCCGGCGCCGACGTAGCCGTCCGGGTCCTCGGCCGCACCGGCCGCCAGTACACCGTCGAGCTGGCCACCGAGTGGACCGAGGAGCTACAGGACGCCGCGCGGCTGCCCGCCGGCGGCCCCGGCTACGTCGTCGATCACAAGCGGTTGCAGTTCCCCAACATGGCCACGCAGACCCTGGAGCACAACGCGCACTACTGTCACGGCATGATCGAGAAGGTCGAGAACATCGCCCCCGTATGGCGGGCGGTCCCGGCACCGGCTCAGCACTGACAGCCGCAGCCGGGCCCGCTCTCCCTGCCGGCCGCCGTGCGGGCGCGGCGGTGCGTCAGCCCTTACCGAAGGCGTACGGCGTGCGGCGAGGCAGCAGTGCGCGTAGCTCGGCCGCCACGGTGTCGGAGATGTCGCCCAGGCCGCGCGCGACGACGTCGGCCGGGTCCAGCACACCATAGGCCAGTCCGGACAGTCCGGCGGCGGTGAGTGTGGCCCTCTCCCCGGCCTGTCCGGCGACGGTGACGTCGATCGTCCCGCGGGTTCCGTCGAGCAGATACCGCCCCGCGAGCAGCTCATCCTCGACGATCTCCAGCTGAGCCCGTCCGGAGCCACAGGGCACGTCGCGGAGCGCGTCCATCGACAGGAGCCGACCCATGAGGGGCGGTGACGTGGGGAAGGCCGCCCTCGCCTCGGTCCGGACGGCAAGGGAGCCCGCCCAGGTCTCGGGGTGCTCGTCCGGCGCGACGGTGACCGCGATCTGGGCGACCTGGTGGACGTGCTGGGCGAGGAACTGGAGCAACAACGCCCGCCCGGGCCCACTGGTGTACAGCAACTCGTCACCGTGCAGGCGGCCGCCGTAGCCGTCGATCCGGTAGGTGAGCACACCGGCCACCTCCCCGTCGACCGAGGCGACGGCGAGCCAACGGTCGGCGGGGGCGAGGATGCGGGCCGCTCGGTAGTCGGGGGTGAACATGAAACCGTGCCGTTGCGCCAGCAGGCGTCGCTGGAAGGCGCGGTAGACCTCGAAGCCATCCTGTATTCCCTGCCAGGACACATCGCCGGGGAGGTCGACGCCCAGCAGCGGCGCCAACCCCTCGGGCGCGAACGTCGCCGTACGGTTGAGCGGCAGCCCGACGTAGCCCAGTTGTTCGTAGAACGACGGATGAAAGGGATAGAGCGTGGCCAGCAGGTGTCCCGCGTCGAGCATGTCGCGGTGAAGCTGGCGCATCAACCGACGACAGTGGCCCTGTCGGCGGGCCGCGGGATGGGTGGCCACCCAGGCGATGCCCGCCATGCGCATGACGATGCCGCGCAGGTTCTGGTGCGTCGGGATCGCCGCCGCCGTGGCGAGCGTCCGGCCACCGTCCTCAGCGATCAGCGTGTGGTTGCCCTCGTGAAAGGGGAGGATGCTCGCCAGGCCGTCCGCCGCGTCCGGGGCCGGCGATTCGTCGAAGGCGTACGGATAGAGGGTGAAGGCGGTGCGCAGGCGTTCGTCGCCGGAGACCTGGCGGATGTCGCTCATCGGGATCAACCTTTCCTTGCACGGCATGCTCGGTCGGGACATTCCGGCCCGCCCTCGGACGGGGCCCGTCATCTGGCGTGCGACGCCGCGCGGCGGTCGCACTACGGTGTCCGGCGCGGGGGCTTCATCCCGAGCCGGGCGCACCATGCCGCCACCAGGCCGAGTCCGCCGCACAGCCACCAGACCCCGTTGCCCAGCCCCACCCACGCCGCGACCCCGATCAGCGGGCCGGCGGCCATCCCCAGGCCGAAAGTCGCCTGGTGCGCGCTGATGTAGCGGGCGTTCACCGGTGCGGGAAACGTGGCGGGGTAGGCGAACATGGTGGGCCCGTTGATCATGGTGCCGAACACGAACACGACGGTGCACGCGACGAGCGCCACGGCCGAGCCACCGCTGACCCCGAAACTGGCCGCACCGACTGCCATGAGCACGGTGCCCGCCGTCGCCGCGACGTGACCAGGCCACCGTGCGACGCTTGCGGTGATCTTCAGTTCGCAGAGGATGAGCACGATCGACGCGGTGACCAGCATGCCGCTGTACAGACCGGTGGAGTGCCCCTCGGCGCTGATCTTGAGCGGGAGGACGACGTTGAACTGGACGTAGATGACCGCACCGATCAGCGTCGAGGCGAGGAAGAACCAGAAGCGCCTGTCGCGCAACAGGATGCCGTACACCATGCGGGTCCCGGTCCCGCCCTGGACGACTACGCCGGGCGCCCCTCGTCCGGTCCGCAGATCGGGTAGCAGCCAGCGGGCGAGGATCGCGTAGACCAGAGCGGTGGCGGCGTCGAACCACAGCAACAGGTTCCAGTCCACGAGGATCAGCCCGGCGGCGATCAGCGGGCTCAGTGCGGCGCCGATGTTCAGGGCGATGCGCATCATCGAAAAGCCCATGACGCGCATGTCGTCCGGCATCAGGTCGCTCAACAGCACGGCCGCGGCGGGACGGTAGCTCTGGGTCACGAGCCCGGCCAACAGCATGGCGATCATCAGCACGCCGAACGTCGAGGGTCGGCTGAGCAGAGGCAGGACGGCGAGGAGCACGGCGGAACCGAGCATCGCGACGGTGATGGCGCCGCGTGGGCCGATGCGGTGGATCAGCTCGCCGCCGACGAGCACGCCCACCACCGATCCGACGCTGTAGGCGGCGATCGCGGTGCCGGCCTGCCCGGCGGAGAACCCGCGGAAGACCAGGTAGAGCACCATGAACGTCTGGACCAACGCGCCAAGCTGGTTGACCAGCACGCCCCCGAGCAGACAACGCACCGGTGTCGGGGTCCGGCGTAGGACGGTGAGCACACCGGCGGGTCTGTCGATGGTGGCGGTCACGGCGATGTCTCCAGGTGGCTCGTCGTCAGGTGGCGCGCGGGCATGACATCGAAGGCTGTCTCTCCCACCGCCGGCTGCCATTGCAGCGTGCCGACGAGTTGGTCGGAAGTTTTGACCGCGCAGAAGAACCAATTCACACACCCCCGTGGGAATAGCTTCCAGCAGAATTGGCGGCGGCGACGGATGGCCGCGGATGACAGCCGCTGGTCGACGGTCGAACCCTGCCGCGGTCCGGCCGGAGTCGCGACCGGACCGCCCGCGCGCCACACATCCGGACCCCTTTCATTCGGCCGACAAAGGTCGCATCCGCCATACCGATAAACTCGTCGACCGTAGTCACGATCACTTGATTGTCTTCCGCTCCCAATGCTTTCCATCAATGCGTACTTCGGCTTGGGTGAATGCACGACAGCCGGAAAACGCTGTTGTCGACGGTGCGCCGCGCCCCTTACGGCGTGCCGTCGCGGCACGTCACACCCGTCCCCCGTCCCGGAAGGAATACACGTGTCTGTCCACGACGTGGATGTTCTGATGATCGGCGCAGGTCCGTCGAACCTCGCGCTGGCCGTGGCCCTCGAGGAGTGCGACTCACCCGAGGTCGCCGGCCGGGCCATGGTCCTCGAGCAGTACGGGGATGTGAAGTGGCAGCGGAATCTGCTTCTGCCCTGGACCCGCAGCCAGGTGTCGTACCTCAAGGATCTGGTGACCCTGCGGAACCCGCGCAGTCGCTTCTCGTTCCTGAACTTCCTGCACGAGAGCGGGGAACTCGACGAGTTCGTCAACCTCGGCACGTTCAACCCGTTCCGGTGGCAGCTGTCGGCCTACCAGCAGTGGGTGGCCGACACGTTGGAGCACGTCCGGGTGCGCTACCAGGTCCGCGCCGAACGGATCCAGCCGATCCGAGCCGACGACACCGCGGTGCTCGGCTTTGTGGTGCACCTGTCCGACGGCGATACGGTCGTCTGCCGCGACCTGGTCTTCGGTGGCGGCCGGGACGCCTTCGTGCCCGAGGTGTTCCGCGGCCTGCCCACCGAGCGGGTCATCCACAGCACCGAGTACGGCAGCCGGGTCGACGCCGCCACGAGCCTGGCCCGCCCGGGCGGGCCACTGCGGCCGGTGGTCATCGGTGGTGCGCAGAGCGCGGCCGAGATGTTCATGGCGCTGCACCAGGACGCCCCCGGCTCGTCGCCCGTGATGCTGCTGCGCTCGATCGCCCTCAAGAACTACCAGACCAGCAAGTTCGTCAACGAGCTGTTCTATCCGTCCTTCGTGGACACCTTCTTCGGCATGTCGGACCAGGTTCGCCACCAGGTGCTCAACGAGATGCACCTGACGAACTACGCGGGCCTGGCCCCGCCGTTCCTCGACGAGCTGTACTCGATGATCTACCGGCAGAAGATGCTCGGCCAACCCGTCTCCAGCGTCCGCGGGCTCACCGAGGTCGTCGGGGCACAGGTCGAGCCCGTGCCCGGCGGCGGTGAGGAGGTGGTGCTGGAGGTTCGCGACCTCCGGTACGACAGTGTGGAGCAGGTCCGGTGCGACGCGCTCTTCCTGGGCACCGGTTTCGACTCACGGATGCCAGCGATGGTGCGCCAACTGGCCGACACCATCGGTCTGCCGAAGGTCACCGTCAACCGGCACTACCGCGTCGATCTGGGCGCGGATGCCAGGGGCGCGCTGTACCTCCAGGGCGTCAACGAAGCCACGCACGGCATCTCCGACTCACTCATCAGCGTGCTCGCGCAACGCTCGGCCGACATCGTCGGCGACATCGTCGACCGCCGTGTCGCCGACCGGGGCACCGGCGTCGACCAGGTGTCGGCCGACCGGGCGCTGGCGGTGCGGGCATGATCGACATTCGCCGCCTCGACCGTGATCGTCTGGAACCTGCCTACGGGCTCGCCGGCCAGCGCCTGCTGCCCTGGCCGGCGCTCAACGCGCCGTTCGAGGGTGCCTGGTGCGTCCTGCGTGCCGGAACCGAGTCGACTCCGCACTCCCACCACGAATACGAGATCTTCATCGCCGTCTCCGGCACCGCCACGGTGGTCGTCGACGAGACGCGGCATCCCTTCGCCACGGGCGACATCGTCCGGCTGCCCCCGGGGTCCACCCACCGGGTGGTCAACGACGGCCCCGACGACTTCGAGTACTACGGACTCTGGTGGGACCACGAGATGTCGGCGACGTTCCTGGCCCGGCACGAAGCGGATCGACGATGAGCACCCGGACGGTGATCATCTCGCCGGCGCCGACGGCGAACGGGGACCTGCACCTCGGGCACATCGCGGGCCCGTTCCTGGCAGCCGACGTGCACACCCGCTACGCGCGGGCGCAGGGGCGGGAGGTGCTCCTGGGCACCGGCTTCCAGGACACCTCGACGTTCGTGGTGACGACCGCCCACCGCCGCGGCGTCCACCCGGACGAGCTGGTGGCCACCTCGGCCGCGCAGATCGAGTCGACCCTGCGGACGATGGGGATCGGTGTCGACGGCTACACCGGCGACGACGACCGATTCACCGGGTGGGTCGTCGACTTCGTCGGCCGGCTGCGCGCGGCAGGCCGGCTGGAGCTGAGGACGATGCCGTTGCCGTACTCGGAGCGGACCGGGCAGTTCCTGGTGGACGGCTTCGTGTCCGGCAACTGCCCGGAGTGCCTGGCCGAGGGCTGCGCCGGGCTGTGCGAGAGCTGCGGGCACCTGGTGCCGGCGGGCGAGCTGCTCAACGTCCGGTCCACCCTGGACCCGGACGAGCCGGTGACGCTGCGGAACGCCCGGGTGCTCGTACTCCCGGTCGAGCGCTATCGCGACCGGCTCCGCACGCACGTCGAGAGGCACGTCGACGGCATGCGGCCGCACATGGCACAGGCGATGGTGCGGGTGCTGTCCCGACCACTGCCTGACTTCCCGGTGACCTATCCGGTGCCGTGGGGCATCCAGGTGCCGTTTCCGGAGGTCGCGGGGCAGGTGGTCAACCCCAACGCCGAAGCGATGGCGTGGAGCATGCACTGCTCGGCGCTGGCGGCGGAGAGCCGGGGACACCCCCCGGCCGGCGAGGACGGACTGTGGCTGGCCGGCAGCGAGTCGGAGATCGTCTACTTCCTCGGATTCGACAACTTCTACCCGTTCGCGATCACCGGTCCGGCGATGCTGCTGGCCTGCGACGATCGTTACGAGCTGCCCACCCGCTACCTGACCAACGAGTTCTACGAGCTGGACCACCAGAAGTTCTCCACCAGCCGCGGACATGTGGTCCGGGGCCGGGACCTGGCTGCCGAGGTGCCACGCGACCTGATCCGGTTCTACCTGGCCACGACCAGCCCGGAACACCAGCGGACCAGCTTCAGCCGGGACGCGCTCTCGGCAGTCACCGAGTCCCGGCTGACCGGGCCGTGGAACCGGGTCGCCGAGCGGGTGAACCGCTGGGTCGGGCGCGGCCCACTGCCGGTGTCGGCGCGCTCGCGCCACGCCGCAGCTCGCATGTCCGACCGGTTCGCGGCGTCCTACGAGCTGCCCGGGTTCAGCCTCAACCGCGCGGCGGAGGCGATCAGCGACCACCTGGCCAGGCTGGACCGCTGGCCGGCGGCAGACGACGACGCCGGTGACTTCTGCTTCGAGGTCGGCTGGCTGCTCCGGGCGGCCGCGCCGATCCTGGTCGACCTGGCGGCCCAGGCCCTGGGAGAAGCCGCGAACGCCAGCACGAATCCCGCCGAGGTCACCTCCGTCGTTCCGGTGCCGCTGCCGCGGCTGGCCGCGCCGAGGGGCGGGCGATGACCGAGGCCACCTGCCAGGCGGACCGGAACCGGCCGCGGGTCGTGGTGGTCGGCGCCGGCGTCACCGGGCTGCTCTGCGCGATCCGGTGCGTACTGGCCGGGCACCGCGTGGTGCTGCTGGAGCACGGCCCGATCCCGCATCCGGAGTCGACGTCCTTCGACCAGCACCGTGTCCTGCGCGCCCTCGCCACCGGCGACGTGGCCGGCACCGAACGGGCGGCGCGACTGCACCGTCGCTGGCGTGAGCTGGACTCCCTGATCGGCGGAGGTCTGTCGGGCACCCGCCTCTATCGGCGCGTCGGGGTGCTGACGGCGCTCCCTCCCGACGAGGTGGCGTCGGCCGTCGCCACGGCCGACGCCACCGGGCTGCCGATCCGGGTCACCGATGCGGCGGACCGTCCGCACATCGGCTTTCCGGCCGGCGCCGCGGTCGTGTTCGAGCCGCACGCGGGCGTCCTGCTCGCCGACCGCATCCTGCGGGCAGCGGCCCGGTGGTTGCGGCGTCACCGGCTGGCGGACCTGCGGCCCGGCCGGGAGGTCGTCAGCGTAGGACCGGACACCGGCCGGGTGCTGCTGGCCGACGGCTCGGTCGAGTCCGGTGACGCGGTGCTCGTCACGGCCGGGCCCTGGTCGGCGGCCCTGGTCGACCTGCCGGTGACGCTGCACCGGCAGACCATGGTCTATCTGCGGCCACCGGCTGAGTTGGTCCACAACTGGGCGGCGGCACCCGCCGCGGGTGGGATCGGCACCGACGGCCGAGCATGGTTGCTGCCCCCGGTGGCGGGCACCCTGCTCAAGATCAGCACCGATGCCGTCCGGCGTGGGGCGACCACGCTGTCCGATCCGGACGACGCAGCGGGCTGGGCCGCCCGGGTGCTCTCGGCCGGCATCGTGGCCGACGTCCACCGGTACGACGTCGTGCGCGTGCGGCACTGCCACTACGCCACCGCGGCCGGCGCGGACACCGGCTTCGTCCGGATCGGGCTCCGGGCCTGGGCCCGCCCGGCCAGCGGCGGCGACGGATTCCGCACCGCTCCGCATGCCGTCGACGCGGTCGTCGACGAGCTTCCGGGGTCGAGCCGCGGGTGCCGCGGCGTCGACCCCATGACACCCACCGCACCCTGGAGGACACCCTCATGACCGCACCCGCACCCGCACCCGGCGCGCTGCTCGTTGTCGGCAGCGGCCTCAGGCTCTACCGCGAGTACATCGTCCGTGCCGTCGCCGACCGTGCCCGCAAGGCCGGGCTGCGGCTGGTGCTGATCAACAATCTCCGGCCGACCTGGCAGCACGAGTACTTCGACGACATCGTCGTGGTCAACGTGTTCGATCACCGGTTGCTCGCCGAGACCGCCCGCGAGCTGGCCGGCAGGTACACCGTCACCGGGTTGATGTGCTGGGACGAGCCGCTGGTGATGCCCGCGGCCGAACTGGCCGCCGAGTTCGGCGTGCCCGGCCTGGGCGTACCAGGAGTGCACGGTTGCCGGGACAAGTACAGCTGCCGTACCCGGTTGACCGCGGCCGGCGCACCACAACCCGGGTTCGAGCTGACCGCCGATCTCGACCAGGCCCGCACGGCCGCCGCCCGGATCGGGTACCCGGTGATCGTCAAGCCGCGTGCGCTCGGCGCCAGCATGGGGGTCTCGCTCGCCTCCGACGAGCGGGAACTCGAGTTCGCGTACCGGGTCGCGCACGAGGCCAGCCTGATCGGCGACGAGCCCTACCGCGGTGGGGCGATCGTCGAGGGCTTCGTCGACGGTCCGGAGATCAGCGTCGACGGCGCCGTGCACAAAGGCGAGTACCTGCCGATGTTCGTCGCCAGGAAGACCACCGGCATGCCACCGTTCTTCGAGGAGACGGGGCACGTCGTGGACTCCGCCGACCCGCTGCGGTCCGACGACACGCTGCTGGACGCGCTGGTCACGGCGCACCAGATCCTGGGCATCGAGAACGGCATCACGCACACCGAGGTTCGACTGACCCCGGACGGCCCGGTGATCATCGAGGTCAACGGCCGCCTCGGCGGTGACCTGATCCCGTATCTGGGTCAGATCGCCACCGGCATCGAACCGGGCAGCGTGCTGTTCGACGTCGCCACCGGCCAGCGCCCCGACCTCACCCATGCCCGCGCCGGCGTCGCCGGCATCCGGTTCGGCTACCCCGACCACGACTGCGTCGTACACTCGGTCGCCGTACCCGAGCAGGCGCCCGGCCTGGTTCTCGCGTCCCGCATGGTCGAGCCGGGCACCACACTGCGGCTGCCACCGGGCGGCTACATCGCCCGCCACTCGTTCGTCGTCTGCTCCGCCCCGGACCCGGAAACCTGCGCCCGGCAGCTCGACGACGCGGTGGCACTTGTCGAACTGGATGCCGAACCGGTCGCTCCCCCGCCGCCGGGCACCACTCTGACGATGCCCGCCGGGCTGCTGGACGTGGACGCGTGAGCATCGACTACGACGGCCGTCGGTTTCGCGCGCTGGGCGGCGGCGACGGCACCTGCGCCGTGTACCACCAGCGCGGGAACCTGGTCTGGGCGGTCTTCGAGGGTGGACGGGTTCGGCGCGGCACGATCACCGGCACCTGCGACGAGCGCGGCGTGCTCAGCCTCGCCTACACCATGGTGCTGGCCGGCGGCGAGGTGATCGCGGGGCACAGCACCAACACGCCGCAGTGGCTCGGCGACACCCTGGTGCTGCGTGAGGTCTGGCAGCGCTACGGCGCGCACACCGCCGCCGGCGTGTCGTACCTCGAGGAGATCCCGGGAGCGGCGCGATGACCGGATGGCGGATGCTGCGTGGCCTCGTCGACGGCGAGCTCCGGCTCCCCGGTGATCCCGGCTTCCCGGAAGCATGCTCGCCGGCGAACCGGCGGTTCGCCGGCATCCGACCGGCGGCCGTCCTCACGGTCGCCCATGCCGGGGATGTCAGCCGAGCCATCGACTGGGCCCGTGCCGAGTCGGTGCCGCTGGTCGCCCGTGGCGGCGGTCACAGCTACGCCGGCTACTCCGTGTCCTCCGGGCTGGTGCTGGACCTGCGGAGGCTCGCGGGTATCCGGTTCGACCCGGACAACGGACAGGCCGTGGTGGCGGGCGGCACCCCGATGAAGGCCATCTACGCGGCCCTGCGGCCGTACGACGTCACGTTCCCGCTGGGCAACTCCGACACGGTCGGCATCGGGGGCCTGACCCTCGGCGGGGGTGTCACCACGATCTCTCGCGCGCACGGCCTCACCTGCGACGCGCTGGTCTCGACCGACGTGGTGCTGGCCGACGGGACCAGGGTCACCGCCTCGGCGCGGGAACATCCGGACCTGTTCTGGGCGTGCCGGGGTGGCGGGGGCGGCAACTTCGGTGTCAACACGAGCTTCACCTTCCAGGTCCGCCCCGCCCCGGCCGGGTCGACCTGCCTGGTGCTGTGGTCGTGGCGGCACGCGGTCGAGGTGCTCGCCACCATGCAGGAGATCATGCGGACGGCGCCGGACGGCTTCTCCGCCCGCATCGGCATCACCCGCTCGTCCGGCGGCGCGGGTGTCGTGTCCGTGGTGGGCCACCACCTCGGCCCGGCAGCGGAGCTGCGCGAGTTGCTGGCGCCCGCCCACGCCGTCGCCCGGCCCCACCGGGCCGAGGTCGAGGACCGGGACTTCTGGGCCGCCGCCACCTACCTGCACCACAGCAGCGCCGGCGGCGCCTTCGCGGTACGGAACCGCTGCGTGCCGCACCCGATCGACGACGCCGGACTGGTCGCACTGGTACGGGCCGTGGACACGTGGCCCGGCAGCGGGAACGCGGACGGGGCCGGGGCCGCGCTGTTCGCGTGGGGCGGGGCGATCAGCCGCGTACCGGTGGCGGACACCGCGTTCCCGCATCGCGACACGCGGTTCCTGCTCAGCCTCGACACCTCATGGGCCGAAACCGACTCGCCGCAGGTCGTTCGCGCCAACCTGGAATGGCTGCATGCCCTCTACGTCGAGTCGGGCCGGTTCGCCCCTGACGCGTCCTACGTCAACTTCGCCGACCCCGACCTCGAAGACTGGCAGCGGGCCTACTACGGGCCGAATGCCGAGCGGCTCGGGCAGGTCAAACGCCGGTACGACCCGGACCGTTTCTTCGCCTTCCCACAGGCGGTGTGACCGCGTTCCGGCGAGGTCCGACGCTCCTCGGCGACTTCGCTCGCGAGCGGCGGCTGGGCGATCCCGATCCCCCGGGCCGGTGGGCGGGAGAATCGCCGGCCCGGTTCTGAGCCGACCACCGCCCGCACGGTGCACCCGTCCGAGCCCTGCCACCGGGGCCGGGCTCGGACGGGTGCACGACCGGCGATCTCGCTCGCGATCAGACCGCGACGGGTACCGGACCTCGCGCCGCTGGGCGGGCCGCGACAGGGGGCAGAGCCGCACCGGTACACGCCCGGACGACGAATCCCGGCTCGAAATCAGCCAGCGAAAAGCCATCCACCCCACCCGGCCGATACTGCCGCGAAAAGGCGAAAGCCCACATTGAGCGAATGGTAGAACCAATCACCTCACCTCATGGACATGCGTACGCGGCGTCCGCCTGAATTCGGGCATGAGATGTGCCCGAGGATCAGCTGTCGCGGGATCAGGCAGCGGAGACACCGACTCAACAGTTCGGCGAACATCAGGGCTCGGTTCCCGCAGGGAGAGCCGATTGCGCCGTGTTGAACAACGTGTTGGGGAGAATCCACCATGGGCAGACCCGAGAAGCCGGTCAATAAAGCCAGAGAACGCGTCGCCCAGTTTGCCGACGAATTGCGGCAACTGCGTGCGCTGGCGGGGAATCCGACATATCGCCAGATGGCCGAATGCGCGCTGTTCTCGCCGTCTGTGCTTTCCAGCGCCGCGAGCGGCAACCGGATGCCGTCCCTGCCGGTGACGCTCGCATTCGTCGCCGCCTGCGGCGGCGACGAGGACATCTGGCGGCAGCGCTGGCTCGCCGCCACGGGCGGGGAGGTACGGCTCTCCACGCGGGTACGGCCGGCGGGCCGGCGCGCCGGCGGCCTCCCGTACCCGATGCAGCTGCCACAGCGACCGCGCGGATTCATCGGCCGGGCGGCGGAACTGGAGTGGTTGCGGATCCCCGACGACACCCCGATCGTGATCAGCGGTCCGGCGGGGGCCGGCAAATCAGGCCTGGCTCTGCACCATGCCCACACGCAAGCAGCCGAGGCGACCGACGGGCAGCTGTATGCCGACCTCGGCGCACACCAGGCCCGCAGCGTGTCCAGCCCCTACGACATCCTGGACGGGTTCCTCCGGGCACTCGGGGTGTCCGGCGACCAACTGTCCGACACCCTCGACCACCGCGTGGGCCTGTACCGCACGTTGGCGGCCGAACGCCGCCTGTTGATACTTCTCGACAACGTGTGGGACGAGCAGCAGGTGCGCCCGCTGCTGGTGGACAGTGACACGAGCACGATAATGCTGGTCAGCCGCAAACGGCTGCTGGGACTGCGCGACGTTCGTCGGCTACAGATCAGACCCCTGACGCGCACCGACTCCCTCGCCATGATCGAATCGGCCCTGCCCCTCACCGTCACGGCCGAGCCCGACGACCTCGATCGTCTCGCCGCGGCCTGCGGCGACCTGCCGCTGGCCCTGGACATCGCGCTCCGGAGGATCGCCCTGCGTCCACACACGGTCCTACGGCAGGTGGTGGACGGTTGGCACCGTGGTGGGGACGTGCTGAGCTGGCTCCGCATCGGCGACCTGTCGATGCGGGAGTACCTCCGGTCGGCCTATCTGGCGCTGAGCCAGCCGGCCCAGATACTGCTGCACTGGTTGGCCCCGGTCGCCGCGGATGCGGTGAGCCCGCTGCCGCCGGAGGACGACGAACTGGTGGACGAACTCGTTGATGCGGGCATGCTCAGCAACACGCCCAGCGGATGCGCCGAACTGCGCCTGTCGCCGCTTGTGCGTGCGTTCGTCTCCGATACCGCCAGATCGGTGGCTCGCGGCCTGCCAGCCGTCGTCGGTCCGCTCCGTGCCGGCCGCCATGCCGCCTCGTAACGGGACACCACTGACAAGTCCCAACTGAATGATGTTGGGCGTGTCTTCGGGACGTGAAGATCGTTCTGCCTGATCGTGGGGAGGGGTGAGCAGCCGCCGTGGATCGTCCCGGACGGCCTCTGGGCCGAGATCGCGCCGCCGCTGCCACCCCGACCACCGCGCCGGCAGCGGCTCCCGGTCCGCGAACCCCCGGATGACCGCAAGAGTTGGGCTTCGGGTCGGGCATGACCTGCTGGGTCAACTCCGGAAAGGTTGATGGTCCCCGCCCGGGTCAGGACGCGGTGGTTCAGCAAAGGCTGGGCCCATGAGCCCGGGAGGGTTCTACTTTGACTCCCGGTAGTCTACGAACGCTGGGCGTTCCTCGAACGGGGGAGAACCGGTGATTGACCGCCAACGCGCTCACTGATGCGTATTCGTCGCTTATTTGTAGATGACTTCCTGGCACGTCTGCCGGTCCGCTGATCCGTTCGGATGCCCGGACCTGGAGGTAGTGGGCCCATCGCAGAGACCCAGCTTCGTCGCCGGCCCGCCTGGGTCCCTCAAAAATCTGCTTCTGCCGCAGCGGTCCGTCTCCCGATACCGTTTGAAGGTCTTTCTGCGAGGGTGCGTCGAGCAGAATGACGCCAGCCGGCGCCACGCCCACCGCTGGAGGTGCCGCCCAGGGCGAATTCTTCGCCGTTCGCGTTGTCTCGGATGATTGTCTCGACGTACGCGAGAGTCATCGCCCCGATGTTCTCCGGCAGTTTCTCACCGGCATGGAAGCCGGCCGATCCTCCAAGATCGACGAAGCGTTCGTGAAGCTGGTCAGCAGCTCCTGACGCTCCACCTGGCCCGTCGGGCGGGGTATGCCGACTCATGGCGGCGACATCGACACCGCGGGCAGATGGATCGCCCCGGCCCAGGCGGCGCGAAGGCGAGCCGCGGTCGCCGGCGTGGCAGGTCGGGATGGGGTGACGGCGGTCTCGCCGCCGCAGCGGCCCGGTCCGCTACCCGATGCCGTACACCTTCTTCGCCGCGTCCTCCAGGCGCTGCGCCACCACCCGCGCGTCCAGGCCCTTCGCGAGGAACTCCTGGAGCAGCACCCAGAGCGCCGCGTTGCTACCGCCGCCGAAGCGCTGCGGCGTCAGGTCGGACAGGTCGAACCGGAGCACGCGCGCGTCCACCACGGCGGCGGCCATCGCCCGGGTGGTCGGATCGGGATAGGCGCGCTGGTCGAGTTTGGCGTTGGCCGAGATGAACCCGCCCTTGCCCACGATCAGCGCGGCGGCCTCCGGGGATGCCAGGAACGTCATCACGGCTCGCGCCCCGGGGGTGTCCTTCAACTGGACCGCCTGGTCGCCGGCGACGACGACCGCCGGCGCCGAGTCCTTGATCGACGGCCACGGGAAGACCTTCGCGGTCTCCCCCACGCGGGACCGGCCGAGCCGGGTGATGTCGGCGGCGACGAAGTCGCCCTCGAAGAGCATGGCGGCCCGCGGCGTGGCGCCGAACACGTCCGCGATCGACTGGGCGAAGGTGATCTGCGGTGCGCCGGCGGGTCCACCGAGGATCGTCCGGGGCGTGCGCCAGTACGCGCCCAGCAGCGTCAATGTCTCGACGACGGCCGGGTCGGTCCAGGGAATCTCGTGGCGGGCGAGTCGGTCGTACTTCTCCGGCCCACCGATGCGCAGGAAGGCGTTCTCGAACCAGTCGGTCAGCACCCAGCCGTCACCGCCGGCGGCGACCATCGGGGTGGTGCCCGACCGGACCAGGGCGCGCGAGACCACCCGGAGGTCGTCCCAGGTCGCGGGCGGCGCCACGCCGGCGGCCCGGAACGACTCCGTGCGGTACCAGATCACCGATTTGTTGGCCACCTTGAAGTAGAAGCCGTACCGGGTGCCGCCGACCGCGCCGAGCCGCTGCCACGCATCGTTGTAGTTCGCCGTGACGGCGTCCGCGGTCCGGCCGCCGAGTGGGACGAGCGCACCGCGTCCGGCGAGCGCGGCGACCACACCCGGCTGGGGGACGAGCGCGACGTCGGGTGGCGACCCGCTCGCGATGCGGCTGTTGAGCAGCACCGGCAGGTCGTTGCCGCCGGCCGTGTACCGCACGGTGGCGCCGGTCCGCGCCGCGAAGGCGTCGAGTACCGCCTGGAAGTTCTCCCGTTCGGTACCGGACCAGGTCGCCGCGACCTCGACTGTCGTACCGGCCAGGTCGGGGTCCGGGCGGGGCGGGCCGACGATGTCGTCACAGGACGCCAGGAGGACCACGGTCGCGACGGCGGCGAGGACCGATCTTCGTGCCATGGGGTCTCCAACGGTCCGCGGTTGCCGGTCCTCCGATCGGGGGTCCCGCACAGTGTTGAACGCGGTCAGGTTTCCGACCAGCGACGCGCCTGTGACGTGATGCAAACGACGAGAACCTCACAAGATCCTCGCGGGCGTGAACGCCACTCCGTCACCAGCCGTTGGACAGGTCGGCTCCGGCCGACGTCCCGGGTGTGGGGCCCGGAGCGGGAGCGGGACTCCGAGTGGTGGTGCGGGGAGGCAGGGATGCGGGACCTGGCTGGCTACACGATCGCGGTCGCCGCCGAGCACCCCGGCCGGCACGAGTTGTCCGCACGCCTGCGGGCGGTCGGGGCGTGGCCCGTCGACGTCCGGCCCGTCCGCGCGGTCGGGCCGGCTGATCCGGACGCCGCGGCGGAGGCGACCCGCCGGGCGGTCGCGCGACCCGTGCACGACGTCGTCGTCTTTTCCGCCCCCGGGCTTCGGGCCTGGCTGCGGGTCGCTCAGGAGTCGGGTCACGGTGACCGGGTCGCGGCCCTGTTCCGCGAGGCCCGGCTCGTCGCCCACGACGCCCGGGCCGCCGACGTGCTGCGCGAGCTGGGCGTCGCCCCGTCCCGGCCGCCCGCCCGCCACACCGCCCGGGATCCCGATCGGTGGCTGCTCGATCAGCCGATGGCCGGTCGCCGGGTCGTCGCCGTCGTCGGGTCGGATCATCATCGCGAGTGGTGTGCCGCGCTGGGCCGGCGCGGCGCCGACGTCGTCGAGGTGGCGACCAGCCGGGCCCTGCCGCCCCCGCGCGCCCACGAGCTGCGCCGGCTGTGGACGGGAATCGTCCGCGGTCACGTCGACGCGGTCGCGTTGACCGGTCCGGCCACTGCGGTGGACCTGCTGCGCCGGGCCGACGCCGACGGCGTGCTGGACGATGTGCGCGACGCGTTGACCGACCGCGTGCTGGTGGCCTGCCTCGGCCCGCTCACGGCGGCGCCGCTTCGCGAGCGGGGCATGACCCCCGTCGTCGCGGCGGCTCCGTGCCTCGGCAGCCTGCTGGCGGCGTTGGTGGAGCAGGTGCCCGGCCGAGGACCCACGCTTGACGTCGACGGCCACCGGATGCAGATCCGCAGCCGATCCGTCGCGATCGACGGTCTCGTGGTCCCCGTGCAGGCCGGACCCATGACGGTCCTGCGGGTGCTCGCGCGCTCGCCCGGGCGCGTGACGTCCTCCGCCGAGATCCGCGGCGCCTCGGCGGCCTGGTCGGGGGTGAACGACCACGCGGTCGAGATGGCGGTGTCGCGGCTGCGGCGGGCGTTCGACGACACCCCGTTGGCCGGCGTCGACCTGGTGCAGACCGTCGTTCGCGGTGGATACCGGCTGATCGCCTGACCGGACCGGCGCGCTGCCCGACGGCCACCCACGGCCATCGAACCGGGCCCAGGTCTGTCCGTTGTAAGGACATGGACTCGACACGAAGCGGCCCGCCGCTCGGCCCCGACGACTGGCCGGCGGACGGCGCACTGTTCGGCAACCGGCCACCGATCCGGTCCCACCGCCGGCCACGGGACCGGCGACGGCGACGGCCCCTGCGGGTCCTCGTCAGCGGCGCGATGGTCGGCGCCATGGCCTGGTCGGCGACCGGTTGGACGACCGCCGTGCCGCATCACCGCGACGGCCTGGCCACCACGCAGGATCCGCCGGCCCGCGACCTCGCCGTCGGCGCGCCCCCCACGGCGCCGCACCCCGCCGGAGGCGGTGCGCCTGCCACGGTGCCCCCCGGTGCGCCCCGTCCGATCGGCGACGCCTCCAGCGCGGGCCCGACCCCACCTCCGGTGGCGACGCCGAGCCGGCCACCCCTGCGCCCGGTGGCCGCGACGGCCGGCATCACCGTGGCGCCCGCGCCACCACGGGGCAGGTCCGATGCGCGGCCGGCGGCGCCCGCGCCGACCCCGACGACGCGACGCCCGGAGCCGCCGGCGGCGACCCGGACCAGCACGCCCGCACCCACCACGGCACCGGCCACCCCCACCGCCGTGGCGCCGTCGAACGGCGGCACGGTACGGCTGACGAACCCGACGAGCGGCCAGTTCGTCGGCGTACGCGACGGGTCGACGGCCGACGGCGCCGGCATCGTCCAGCTCACCGGCACCGGCGACGCGGCCCGGTGGAAGCTGGTCGCGACCTCCGGCGGGTGCTATCAGCTGATCAACCTGCGTTCCGGGAAGGCCCTGGACAATCCCGACGGCGGTTACGACGACGGCGCGCCCATGCAGCAGTGGGAGCCGGCGAGCGGTAACCCCAACCAGAACTGGTGCTTCCGGTCGGTCGGCTCGAAGCGGTACTCCATCCGCAACATGGCCAGCGGCTCCCTGCTCGACCTGCGGGACGGGCGCACCGGAAGCGGGGTGCCGATCCAGCAGTGGAGCGCCGACCCGGCCGCCCCCAACAGCAAGCAGACCTGGCAACTCGTCCGCGTCGACTGACCGGCGAAGCGTGTACGCCCTGCTCGGTGCTCTAGTCTTGTCGGCGAGCAGGCGTGGTGTGTATCGACTCTCGCCACTGGAGTGGTGCGTGGGCTACCTGGACGTCCGTCGTCGCCGGCCGCGCGTGTCCTGGACCGCGCTACCGACCGTGACCGCCGCCGGTCTCGTCCTCGCGCTGCTCGTCGGAGCGCACGAGCCGGTCGGGGTGGACGCCGAGCAACGTCTCGTGCTCAGCCAGTTGGAGAGCGCCCTGCTGCACGACACCGCGCAGCCGCAGTACGCTCGCGCGGTCCGGCAGTTCGACTCGCGCGGCTACCTGCTCGGCATCGGTGACTTCTCCACGGCCAACGGCGAGGCGTTCGAGGTCGTGCAGAGCTATGCCGCCCAGGTCGGCCCGACCCCGCTGTCCAGGAGATACCTCACCGTGCTGGCCCGGCTCAGCGCCGACCAGGACCCCTCCGTCACCGATCTGGCCGGGCTGCCGGCCGCCTGGGCGGAGGCCAGCGCGGACGCCCGGTTCCGGCGGGCGCAGGACGACGTCCTCGAGTCCCGCTACCTCGCGCCGGCGCTGAGCCTGGCCCGCACGTTGGACATCAGGACGCAACTGGGCGTGGCGATTCTCTTCGACTCGATGCTGCAACACGGCAACACCGACGACGTGGACTCGCTGCCGGCGCTGGTCCGCCGGGCCACGCACCGCGCCGGCGGTCCACCCGGCACGGTCACCGAACGGGAGTGGTTGTCCGTGCTCCTGCGGGAACGCCGGGCGACCCTGACCAGCCCAGCCGACCGGGAGCACCGGAACACCTGGCCGTACACGGTGGGTCGGGTGGACGTGCTCGCGGCACTGCTCTACGACGGCCACGACACGCTACGGCCGCCCCTGACCGTCGCCCCGTACGGCACACCGCGGCTGGTGAGTCCCACCTTCTGATCCGACGAGGCTGAACGATCGCCGTCGGGGATCCGTTGTGACGGCGTGCCCGGCACCGGTTCCCGCCCCGGCGAACGGATCGGGCACTCCGATGAGAGGGAGGTACCACATTGTTCAGGACTGGACGGTGGCGTCGCGCCGTCGCCCGGGTGGCTGTTCCGCTGATGACGGCCGGCCTTCTCGCCACGGTCTCCGCCGCCCCGGCCGAAGCCGCCGCGCCCTACCAGCTTCAGCTCTGCTCCCAGGGACCGTGGACCAACGCGCTCGTCAGCGGGCCTGACGGGAGCTACTCCACCAGGGGCGTCCCCTCGTACAACTGCGGGTGGTTCAGCCTCCCGTCCGGGATGCTGACGATCTCCTTCATGGCCGGATCGACCTACGTCGGGTCGTTCTGGGTCTCGGGGTCCGACGGCGCCTGCGCCGTCGTGTACGGCAACTGGCACGGCGGCTTCTACCGCTGTTGAGGGTCGGCGGGGGCGCGGTCGCGCCGCGCCCCCGCGGGCAGCCCCCGCTCGCGGTGGAGGGCCACGATCTCGGTACGGGATCGGCAACCCAACTTGGCCAGGATGTGCGACACGTGGGTCTGGACGGTGTTGCGGGAGGTGTACAGCTCGGTCGCGATCTCCGGGTTGGACCGGCCGGCGGCCACCAGGCGGCACACGGTGACCTCGGTCGGAGTGAGGGCCTCCCACCCGGTCACCGGGCGGCGCCGGCGGGTGCCGCGCCTGCCCCGGCGGACACCGATGTCACGCAGGCGCGCCTCGGCCCGGCGGCTGTTCCACCGGGCGTCCAGGTCGGCGTACCGGTCGAGCGCCTCCTCGAGCGCCGCCCGGGCCTCGGCCAGCCGGCCGGCCCGACCCAGCACCGACGCGGCGTCCTCGAGCGCGGTGGCCTGGTCGTGGATCTGGTGGACGGTGGCGAATCCGGCCGCGGCCGCGAGGAGCCGGGTCGGGTCCTGGTCGACGAGTCCTCGGCAGTGCTCCGCCGCGGCCAGGCTGACCAGGTCACCACGCTCCTCGGCCTGCGCGACGCAGGCGCTCGCGGCGGCCCGGGCGACCTCGTCGCGGCCCACCTCCACGGCGATCCGAACCGCGGTGGCGCTGAACACGCAGCGTTCGGGGGTGAGCCGGGGGAAGCACCGGGTCGAATCCGGGTCGAGCAGGGACAGCCACCGGTCCAGCGCCCGCTCCGGCCGCCCGTCACGCTCCTCGACGAGGGCCTGCGCCGCGTGCACGTAGTCGGTCATCCCGGCAGCGTCCGGGGTCGGCGGCTCCGCGGCGGCGGCGGCCAGGTACCGCGCGATCAGCTCGTCGTCGCCCCGGTTCGCCGCGATCAGCGCGCCGACGCCGAACAGCATGCCCCGGACCACCGCTCCCCGGTGCAGCAGCTCGGCCGCCGCGTCGAGCTCGGGCAGCGCGTCGTCCCAGCGGCCCATCAGGAAGTTGATCTCGGCGGCCTGGACCCGCAGCCAGGCCAGCCGCAGCGGAGTGCCGGCCCGCTCGGCCAACGTCAGCGCGCGGCCCAGGGCCCGGGCCCCCTCCTCGGTGCGGTTGAGGTTGTAGAGCGCCGTGACCCGCAGCCCCTGGAACAGCAGGTGCAGCTCCACCGTGGCGGGATCGTCGCCCAGGATCGCCAGGCCGCGTTCCGCCTCGGCCAGCGAGCCGGCCGAGTCGCCGAGGGAGATGCCGGTCGCCAGTGACCAGGCGAACAACGCCCAGGCGACGGCGATCCGGTCGGGCACCCGCTCCCCGTCGGCCTCGGCCGCACGCGCGACGGTCAACGCCTCGTCGAAGCGCCCGAGACCGGCCAGCGTGACGGCCTGGATCGCGCGCACGCGGGCCCGCCACCGGGCGTCGAGGCGGTCCGCGGCCAGCGCGGCCACGGCCAGGTCGAGCGCTTCGACCGGGCGACCCAGGGCCCGCAGGACGACGACGTGGCACCACGTCATCCGCCCGATGACCTCGACGTCGGTCGCCTCCCGCAGCAGCGGGACGACGGCCGCGTCCACCGCCTCGTAGTCGCCGAGGTGGAACAGCGCATCGACCAGGTGCATGCCCAGCACGGACCGCCGCGGATCGTCGTCGCCGACCTGGGCCATGACCCGCCGCAGCAGCTCGGCGGCCAGGCCGGCGGCGCGCGTGGTCACGGACGGGGCGGCCCGCAGCAGCCAGTCGACCACCCAGCCGCTGACCGGCCCGGGGCTGGCCTGGAGCTGGGTCACCACCAGCTCGGCGGGCTCCCCCGCCTCGGCCAGCCGCTGCGCCGCCTGCCGGTGCAGCGCGTTGCGCATCGCGGCCGGCATGGACTCGTAGAGCGCGTGCCGGATCAGCGCGTGCCGGAAGGCCAGGTCCGGGTCGGCGTCCGTGAGCACGCCGGCCGCGAGCGCCTCCTCGATGACGTCGACGAGGGCCAGCGGGGACCGCTCGACCAGCAGCGCGAGGTGTTCCAGCCGGAAGCCGGCGCCCAGCACCGTCGCGGCCCGCAGCACCCGCATCGCCGGCTCGGACAGGAAGCTGAGTCGGGCGCCGATCGCCGCCGCCAGCGACCGCGGGGCCGCCGCGTCGGCGTCGTCGAGGTCGAGCGCGCCGTCCTCGGCCCGCCGGACCCGACTGCCCCGGACCAGGGCGTCGACCAGTTCCCGCACGTACAGCGGATTGCCGCCGGCCTGCCGCACCAGGGCCCGCAGGCCCGGTCCGGGCGGGGCCTGGGCCAGCCGTTCCACCAGACGGTGTACGTCGGTGTCGGCAAGCGGGTCGAGCGGGAGGTACGCCCCGCCGCCCGCCGTCACGGCCCGCCGCAGCCGGTCGACCTCCTCCCGCCGGGGAACCGGCCGCGCGGCGGCGACCAGCAGGAGTGGCAGCTGTCGGGTCGCCTCGTCCAGCCTTCCCCAGACGGCGAGCGTGGTCTCGTCGGCCCACTGCATGTCGTCGACCACGATCATGACGGGTCCGGCCGCGCAGAGCCGGTCGACCAGCACCGTCAGCAACTCGGCCGCGGCGGTGACGGCGTTGCCGGTGCCCGGGCTGTCGTCGCCGTCGCGGCCCCACAGCCGCTCGGCGATGGCGGCCCGGTCCGGGTCGGTGCTTCCGGGACCGACCCGCAGGGCGTCCAGCAGCACCCGCAGCGGGAAGATGTCCGCCGCCTCGGCCGCACGCGCGGTGAACAGGGCGATCGCGCACCGGCCGACCCGGCCGCACAGCTCGGTCAGAAGGGCCGTCTTGCCGACGCCCGGCTCGCCGTCGATCCACACCGAACGGCCCCGCCCCGAGGCGAGATCGGTAACGACCTCGTCGAGGGTCGACAACTCGGGATCGCGGCCCACCAGGTCCGCCGACGCCGGCACCCGTGACCGGCAGGTCACGTCCGTGGTCCGAGGTCCGGCAGGTTCGCGCATGGCTGACTCCCTCCCCGGACCGGACGGCGGTGCCCGCCCGCGGTCACCCGCAGGGCGGCGCACCGGCCACAGCCGACAAGTGTCGCACCCCGCGCACGAGGCCGGTGACACCATCTTCACGTCGGTGATCGGTTCTGCCATCATCTGTCCGGCTCCAGCACACGCTGCGGCACCGGCAAGTCGACGTGAGGGGGCGGGGTGCCGCAGGGCCGACCGACCGCGCGATCCCGATTCCGGCCCGGGCTCCCGATGCTCGCCTGGCCGGCGATCGTCGTGGTGATCGTGGTGGGGTTGCTTGTGGTGTGGGCGATCGAACCCGACCGCAGGCTGACCGTCACCCCGGAACAGCGGCTGATCATCGAGAAGATCCGCAGCGTCCTCATGCACGACGCGGACGCCCCCCAGTACGGGCGGGTGGTGGACCAGGCCGACGGGCGCGGCTACGTCGCGGGCACCGGCGACTTCTCCACGGCCGGCGGTGAGATCGTCGCGGTCCTGGACACCTACACCGCCCGGGTCGGCGCCAACCCGCTGTCACTGTCCTACCTGCCCGTGCTGAAGCGGCTGGCCGGCCGGCGGAGCCCGGCGGTCGGTGAACTGGCCGGGCTGCCCGACGCGTGGCGCCTGGCCAGCAAGGACCCCCGCTTCCGGCAGGCCCAGGACGATGTGGTGGACGACAGGTACTACCAGCCGGCGATGCGGACCGCCACCGACCTCGGCCTGACCACCCCGCTCGGCCTGGCCGTCATCTACGACACGCTCCTGCAACACGGCGACTCGGCCGATCCGGACGCGCTGCCGTCGATCATCTACCGGACCGAGGTCCGCGCCCACGGCCGCCCGGGGAAGGTGCCCGAACGCGACTGGCTGTCGGCGTTCCTGGCGGAGCGGAGGGCGACGTTGACCAACCCGTCGGCCCCGCAGCGCCGCGCCACGTGGCCGTACACGGTCGGTCGGGTGGACGCCCTCGGGAGTTTGCTGGCCGACCGGGACGACGACCTCCGGCCGCCGCTCACGCTGAGCCCGTACGGACGCCGGCACGTGCTCGACCTGACGCCCTCGATGCCGACCGTGGCGGACAGCACCACCCACCCGCCCGCCACGCCCTCGCCGTCCGCCGTCCCTCGTTCGGCCTCCCCGCGCCCGGCCGTGCCGTCGCCCACGCCGGTGGGATCACGCGCACCGTCCGCCACGACCGGCCCGCCACGACCGTCGAGCAGCCCCGCGGCCGCGCCCACGGCGACCACGCCCCGCGACGGGCTGCTGGTCCGGGTGGTCGCCACCAGCGGCAGGTCGCTCGGAGTGGCGGACGGGGCGTCCTTCGCCGGCGCGAAGATCGTCCTCAGAGGGGGGACCGGGCCGGCCGAGCGGTGGCGCCTCATCGCCGCGACGTCGGGCTGCTTCCACCTGGTCAACGTCAGGTCGGGCATGGCGCTCGACAACCCGGACGGGACGTGGACCAACGGCGTGCAGATGCAGCAGTGGGAGTACGGCTGGGGCACCAGCAACCAGAGCTGGTGCTTCACCTCCGTCGGCCGGGGCCGGTACTCGATCCGCAACCTGACGAACTACTACCTGCTCGACGTCCGCGACGGCGGCACCACCGACGGCACCGCGGTCCAGCAGTGGGGCGCCGACGCGGCGGCTCCGAACGCCAACCAGACCTGGCGTCTCGTACCGGCTGGCTGACTGCGACGAACCTCGCGCCCGGTCGGTCCGTTGTGACTGGCGAACGACTCCGAGCGACGGCGGCAGGGAAGGGCGGGCAGCCATGCCAGCGATCAGGGTAAGGACACGGCCGGGGAGCGCACCCACCCCGATCCGCAAGCCTGACGGCACGTTCTACCGCTTCGAGCTGACCGAGCCGGGCGACCGTTGGCGGGCCTACGCCGACGAACCGGCCGACCTGGTCGCCGAACTCGCGCCCTGGTACGCCGCGGGGTCGGCGGCCGGTCGGGCCGCCGCCCGACGGTCGATCGCGCAGCGGCTGCGGGCGGTCCTCCAGGCGCAACTGCTGGCGTTCAGCGACGCTCGGGAACACACCCCGGAGCAGATGCACGCGCTCCGCGGCACCGCCGACCCGGCGGCGATCACGGTCTGGACCACCGAGACGCCGCTGGTGTTGATCGAGGGCGCGTACGCCCCGGCCGGGCTCCTGCCACGTCCGGTGGCCGAACCGCCGGCGGAGATCCTCTGGATCGACCCCGCCAGCGACGAGAGCCTGCTGCGCTCGCTGCACTACCTCGGCGCCCTGGTGCTCGAGGAACTGGCCGAGCGCACCGCGGACCGGTCGTGACCCCGTCCGTCCGGAAGGTGCCTACCGCCGCTCGGTGAACGCCAGCCGGTAGCCGGTCCCCCGGACGGTCGCGATGGCCGCCGGCGCGCCGAGCTTCCGCCGGAGCCGGGCGATGACCACGTCGACCACGTTCGACGTGGGGTCGGCCATCTCGTCCCAGCAGTGCTCGATCAGCTCCGTCCGACTCACCACTGTGGGGTGGCGCATCATCAGCCGCTCCAGCACCGCCAACTCCTTCGGGGTCAGGCTCAGCAGGACGTGGTCCCGGCGTACCTGGCGCCGGGCCACGTCGAACTCGAGGTCGCCGGTGCGGAGCACGGCGGGGCGGATGGAGCCGCGCCGTCGGCACAGCGCCCGCACCCGGTGGACCAGCTCCGCGGTGGCGACCTGCTTCGCGACGTAGTCGTCCGCGCCCGCCTCGAAGCCGGCCAGCCGGTCGCGCACGTCGTCCCCGGCGGCGAGCAGCATCGCCGGCACCGCCATGCCGCGCCGGCGGAGCAGGTGCAGCCGGTCGGCCGAGTCGCCGTCGGCCAGGAACCGGTCGAGCACCAGACAGTCGTACTCGTTGACCGCCAGTCGCAGCTCGGCCTGACGCCAACAGTTCGCCACGTCGACGGCGAGCCCCGACGAGCGTAGGGCGAGCACGGTGGTGTCCCGCACCGAGCCGCCGTCTTCGAGGATCAGGATTCGCATGCGTCTCGCTCCTCACGCCGGGCAGCGGATGACCGTCAACTGTGTCGAGGACTACGGCGGGCGACGGCACGGGTTCATCCGGCGCGGCGTCGTCTCGACCCGTGGTCGGTCCGCTCGCCGGCTCAGCCGGCCGCCGGCGCCCGGACGCCGACTCAGCCCGGGAGACGTCAGGTCGCGTCCGGCGGACTGAGCCGGACCGGCTCGGACCGCTCGGCGTCCGCGACCCGCCACCCTCCACCGCCCGTGACGATCAGCTCGCGCCCCAACCGCGCCCGAAGCCGATGGATGATCACGCCGATCTGGTTCGTCCGCGGCGGTCGCATCGCGGCCGGCATGGCGTGCCAGATCCGCTCGGCGGTGCAGGGCAGTCCGCGTGCCTGGACGAGGACGCGGAGCACGAGGAACTCCCGCCAGCCGAGTCGTGCCGCGGACAGCCGGTTCCCGATCCAGGCCCGGCGTCCGGTCTCGTCGAGCCGGACGTCGCCGAATGACAACACGCTTGCGCCTCCCTCACCGTGCGTGGTCCGCATTGTGGCCCGGGGTACGTGAGGATTTGATGAAGCGCCGAGGAGCGGGTTTCGGCCTTGTGAAATTCTGCCCGTCGGTCGAACGAGTGAGCCTTCCCATCCGATGTCAGAGCGAGATCAGCGGGGTGACCCGTCAGGAGGAGACGCGCCAGCATGGATGCCACCAACGGTCGGGGCGGATCGCACGTCAGCGATCAGATCGACCTGTACCTGACCGGAGCGCTGGACGCGGAGCGCGAACAACGTTTCGAGGAGCACCTGTTGCGGTGCGCCTCGTGCCGCACGGAGGCGGACGAGTCGAGCGAGGTGGCGCTGGCCGTGGCCGCGCTGCCGTCCGGGTTCGTCGCCGAACTCGAAGACGCGGACCGGTCGACGCCGGCGGGCGGCGACCGCGCGTCCGGCGCGGCGTCCGCCCGGCCGGCCGGCCGTGGCAGCTCCACCTCGGACAGCCGCCGCCCGCCGCCGCGCCGCCGCTCACGTGCCCGCCCGGTGCTCGCCTATCTGGCCACGCTGCTGGTCGGCGCGCTGCTCGGCGGCGGCTGGACGCTCTACCAACACCGGGAACCGGACCCGGTACCCGCCGCGAACGGCACCGCGACGGGGACGCAGGGCCAGCTCGCCGCCACCGTCACGCCCCGGTCCGGCGGCGCCGAGGTACGCGCGGTCACCGTCGGACTACGCCCGGGCGTGCGGTACGAGCTGCTCGCTGTCAGCACCGACGGCCGTACCCTGGTGGTGGCCGACGGCGTCGCCGCCGGCGGTCCGCAGACGATTGTGGGGACCGTCCGGCTGCGCCCCGACCAGTGCCGCTTCTTCGCGGTGATCCAGGGAGCGGGAGACGTCCTGTTGGTGGCCCCCGCCGGATGACAGCACCAGGACGGACGCCGGATCGCGCGACCGGGCCGGTGGACGACGGGGCGGCCCGGCCGCTCGTGGGCCGCGAGTCCGAACTCGCCACTCTCGTCGCCCTCCTGAACCGGGTACGGGCCGGGCGCGGCGGGGTGGTGTGGCTGGAAGGCGCGGCCGGCCTCGGCAAGACGGCCCTGCTGTCGGCGCTGCTGCGCCGGGGCGCGTCGACCGGCTGCACGGTGCGGGCCGGCGCCGGTGACGACCCGAGGTCGCTGGACGCGGTGTGGGGCCTCACCGACCACCGGCCGGTTCATCCGTCCGGGATCACGGAGTCCGTCGACCAGGTCGATGCCGCGGTCGCCGCGCTCTGCGCGAGTGGCCCGGCCGTGCTCGCCCTGGACGACCTGCATCGCGCCGGCCACGCCACCGTGCTGGCCTGGAACCGGATCAGCCGGTCGGCGGCCCGGCTTCCGCTGCTCCTGGTGAGCGGTTGCCGGCCCACCCCGTACCGGGAGCCGGTCGCGACGCTGCGCGAGCTGGTCACCCAGCACGACGGTGAGCTGCTGGTGCTGGGTCCGCTCGGGGACGCCGAGATCGTCACCGTGGCGGCCGGGCGCCTGGGCGCCCGACCGGGCCCTCGGCTCGGACGCCATCTGCGGGCGCTCGGCGGCAGTCCCGCGCGCGTGCTCGGCCTGCTCGACGACCTGGACGCGGCGGGCCTGCTGCGCCGCGCCGGCGGGCGGGTCGAGTTGGGCGGCGACGACGACCGCGCGGCCGCCGCGCTCGACCGGTACGCCTGCGCGGGGGTGGCCGAGCCGAACCGTCCGATCGTGCGGATGGCGGCGCTGCTCGGGCCGAGGTTCGACGCCACCGAACTGGCCGCTGCCGGTGGGCTGCCGCTGCCCGCCGTCACCACCGCGCTGTCCGACGCGGTCGAGGACGGCGTGCTCGGCGACGACGGGGACCGGTTGTCGTTCCGGCACGACGTGGTGCGGGACGCCGTCGCCCGGTCGTTCCCGGTCGCGGCCCGGCGCGCGTTCCACCGGGCCGGCGCGCTCGCGTTGCTCGCCACTGGCGCCGAGGCCGGGGTGGTGGCGAGGCACCTGCGCGAATCCGGAGAGCTGCCGCCGGCCGCCCGCGACTGGCTGGCCCAGCTGCCGGAGTCGACGCTGCTCACCGACCCGGCGCTGTTCTCCGACGTGCTGGGCCTGGGTCCGGTCGACGCCCGCCGCTGCATGCTCGACCACTGGTTGGGCCGGCACCGACGGGCGGCCCGCACCGCGCTCGCGCTCGCGGCGACCGCCGAAGCCCGCCCCGGGGCCGCCGCCGACCTGCGCCGGCTCGCCGTTCGCGCCCTGGTCCGCGACGGGAGCCTCGCCGAGGTCGACGCCATCTGCGCCGACACCGACGATCCCCGCCTGGCGGGCTGGCACGCGGTGGCGCTGGCCGGGCTCGGTCAACTGGCCGCCGCCCGGGAACGGATCCGCGGCCTGGCCGGCGCGCCGCAGGACGGGCCGACGGCCGCCGTGCTGGCGCTCGCGAGAGTGCGCGCCGGCGACGGCCGGCTCGTCGCGGACCACCTGGCCGCCGTCCGCGACGACCTCGGCGGCGACAGCGAGTCGGCCGAGCTGCGCGGGTTGCTGCACGGATGTCTGATCGACCTGCTCGTGCAGACCGGTCCACCGGACGCGCTGGCCGGGGCGATCCTGGAGGCCGGGCCACTCGCGGCCCGTACCGACCCCGGCCTCGCCGCGTGGCTGCGTGCGACGGCGGCCCGCGCCGGCTACCTGGCCGGCCGGTGGGACCTCGTCGGCGATGCCGAGCCCGGGCTGGCCGCGCTGGTGGCCCGGCACCGGTCGCCCCCGGACGCCACGACCGCCAACCGGTCCCTGAGGTCCGTCGGGCGCGAGGACGAACTCGACGCGATGGCCGCCGAGCAGGTGGGCGACCTGGCCGGGGCGTTGCGGGCGCGGCATCGGGCGCTGGCCGCCGCGCTGGAGGCCCGCCCCGCCCGGCTGCACGGCGCCGAGCACGTGGTCCGCCTCGCCCTCGCCGTCGGCGACGACGTGTCCGACGTCGTCCGCCGCTGCGAGTGGGCGGCGGCCGAGGAGGCGCTACCGGTGCAACTCGCGATCGCCGCCCTGGTACGCGCGATGCCGGAAGCCGACCCGGCGGCCCTGAGCCGCGTCGTCGAGCAGCTCAGCCGGCGCGGGGCGCCGCGGCAGCACGCGTACGGGCTGGAGGAACTGGCGGTCGCGCTGGCCCGGGCCGGTGACCGGGCCGGCGCCGGGCGGGCGCTGCGCGAGGCCGTGCGGCATTACGCCTCGGTCGGGTCGGTCTGGGAGATCGCCCGGGCCGACCGGCGGCTCGGCCGCTACCGGGTGCGCCGCCGGACGCCGGCCGACCAGCCCACCTCCGGCTGGGCCGCCCTGACCCCGGCCGAGTTCCGGGTCGTCCGGTTGGTCGCCCGGGGGATGTCCAACCGGGACATCGCCGACGAGCTGTATCTCAGTCAGAACACCGTACAGACGCACCTGGCCCGGATCCGGGCCAAGCTCGGCGTGCGGTCCCGGCTGGACATCGCCAGGGCGGCCGGATTCCAGGCCGAGCCGGGTGGCGAGGTCGGGCCGGTCAGGTGCCGACGGTCCGGGCCCGGGCGGTCGACCTGACACCGGTGCCGGCCGGTGGCGCGACGGCCGGTTCGTGGAGCGCCACGTCACGGGCGAGCTCGGTGCGGGAGCGCCGGCCGAGCTTGCGGAGCACGTTGGAGACGTGCGTCTGTACGGTGTTGCGGGACAGCATCATCTCCCGGGCGATGTCCGGATTGGACAGTCCCTGGGCGACCAACCGGCTGATCCGCAGCTCGGTGTCGGTCAACGACTCCCATCCGTGCCGGACCGACCGCGGCGACACCCGGGTGCCACGGCGGATGCCGTACGGACGGAACCGCGCCGCGGCCCGGCGGAGGTCCCAGTCCGCACCGACCCGCGCGTACTGCTCGCTCGCCCGCAGATAGTGGCGACGCGCCGCGTCGACGTCGCCGGCGCCGGCCAGCAGCACCGCCGCCTCCTCGGCCGCGAACGCGCTGTGCAGGGGCCACCCCCCGGCGAGGAACCGTTCGGCGACCGCGAGCAGGCCGGCCGCGTCGCCGTCGAGCATCACCCGGCAGGCGACGGCGCAGAGCTGCCCGTCCCGGCTCGGCGGCCGGGCGGCCTCGACCGCGGCGCCGGCGGCGCGCGCGATCTCGTCGGCGCCGACGGCCCGGGCCAGGCGGATCAGCGGGAGCGCGTCGGCGCACCGACCGTCGCGCTGGACCCCCGCCGGCAGGTCCAGATAGCGTGCCCGGATCAGCAGCGCCTGCCGGTGGTCGCCGGTCGACTCGGCGCGCAACGCGAGCGCCTCGTCCAGGTGCGGGCCGGCGGCGGCCGGCGGCTCGTCGGGGTCGGGGTCGGGGATGCCGGCGGCCCGCAGGTGGCGGTTGCCCTCCTCCGGCTCCCCACGCCGGTAGGCGATGACCGCACGCATCCCGTGCAGGTAGCCGAACGCCGGGTGGCGCAGCGCCGACGCGTCCATCTGCGCGATGTGCATCAGGGCGTCGTCCCACCGGCCGCGCCCGAACAGGAAGCCGGCGGCGTGGGCGTGCACCGTGGAGGTCCGGTACGTGCCGACCCGCTCGGCCGCCACGAGCACCTCGTCGAAAGCGGCCTCCGCGTCCGGCGATCCGAGCGCGCCGAGCCGGGCGGCCCGGTTGCCGGCCATCAGCAGCCGCTGGTCCAGCGACTCCGGGTCGTCGCCGAGCACGGCGAGACCCGCGTCCAGGTGGGCGATCAACCGATCGCCGCCGTCGACCACGGCCAGGGCGCTGTGCGCGTAGGCGACACCGAGCGGATCACCGATCGAGGTGGCGAGCGCGAGCGCCTGCTCCCCCACCGACCGGGCCGCCTCGGGCGCGCCGGCGAACGCCTGCGCGTTCGCCGACCAGGCGGCGGCCCGGGCCCGCCAGACCGGCGCGGCGGCCGGGTCGGTGACCGAGGGCGCGACGACCCGTACCGCCTCGTCGAAGCGGCGCAGCCGGGACAGCGAGCGCAGCACCTGGATCCGCAGCCGGGCGGCCAGGTCCGGGTCACCGGCCGAGGCGACCGCCTCCGCGCCGAGCCCGGTCACCGTCTCGTCGTCGCCGACCCAGAACGAGACGAGCATCAGCTGCCGGACCAGGACCCGCCGCCGGCCGTCGGTGTCGGGTACGGCGTCCACGGCGCGGCGCAGCAGCCGGGCGTACGCGGCCGGGGCCGCGTAGAGCGTCGACTCGGGCCGCTCGGCGAGCCAGCCCAGGGCCCAGCCGGGAAGCGGGTCGGCCGCCGCGGTGAGGTGCCCGGCGACCGCCCGGTCCGCCCGGCACCCGTCGGCGAGCGCCCGGGCGATGTGCCCGTGCAGGCCGGCGTGCAACGCGGACGGCGTCTGGGTGAGCAGGACCTGCCGCAGCAGCTCGTGCCGGAACCGCACCCGGTCGGCGGCCAGCTCGACCACGCCGGCGGCCGAGGCGGCGGCCAGCGCGTCCGTCGCGTCCCGCGCCAGCACCAGGCGCAGATCCTGCCGGGTGAAGTCGTTTCCCAGGAACGCGGCCAACCGCATGGTCTGCAGGCAGTCCGGGCTCAGCACGCCCAGGTGGCGCCCCACCGCCCCGGCCAGGGTCCGGGGCACCAGCTCCGCCACGCACAGCTCGACCGAGCCGTCGGCGAGCATGGTCAGCTCGTCCTCACCCAGCGTGCAGAGAATCTCCCGCAGGTAGAATGGGCTGCCGGACGCCGTGTCGAGCAGGGCCGACAGCCGTGGCCCGGGCGGTCCGGTCAGATGGGCCCCGGCGAACGCCGCCACGTCGTCCGCGCTCAGCGCGGACAGCGTCAACGTGACGGTCGCGGCCCGGCCCAGCGGGTCGCGGGCGCCGCCCGGCTCGTCCCGGTCGGGCCGGGCGGTCAGCACGAGCAGCAGGGGAAGCTGGTCGACCTCCCGGCCGAGCCGCTCGGCGAACGCCATGCTCGCCTCGTCCGCCCAGTGCAGGTCCTCCAGCACCAGGACCAGCGCCTGGTCCGCGCAGAGCTTCTCGACCAGCTCCACCATCCGCTCGGACGCCGCCAGCACCGGGTCGGCGTACGGCAGCTCCCCGGCGGCCTCCCCGGTGAGCAGGCGGGCGATCTGCGCCCGTACCGGGTCGTCGGACCAGGTGGACACGCCCAGCGCGTAGGCCGCCACACACAGCGGGAAGACCTGCATGAGCTGATCGGCGTGCCCGATGTGCACCCGGCAGCCGCGCGCGGCCGCCCGCCGATCGAGCTCGCCCACCAGGTGCGACTTGCCCAGGCCGGGGCCACCCTCGATGCGGAGGACGCCGCCCCGCCCCGCCACGACGTCGTCGAGGGCGGCGTCGATGCGGACCAACTCGGCGCTCCGGCCCACGGTGACGCGATCGGCGAACCGCACCGCCTCACCATAACCACGACCGGTCACCGCACAAGAGGCCGACTGTTCGCCGTACCGATCGAACGACCGGCCCCCGCCCGACGTTGTGGATGGCGAATCGTCGATCCGGAGGAGGCGTAGGAGCGTGAAGCGTTCCGCGAACGAGGACGACGGCTGGGCGTCCGACGGCGCGTTGTTCACGCGGCGCGGCCCGATCCGGTCGCACCGGCGGTCCGGCCGCCGGCGGACAGGGCTCGTCCGGTTGGGCGCCGTCGCGGTGGCCACCTCGGTCGCCGCCGCCAGCTGGAACACCGTGGCCGGGCTGTCCGACCGGGCACCGACGTCCGAGGCCGATCAGTCGTCGACCGGCACCGAGGCGCCGGTCGAGCCGGTGCCGCCCGAGGGGTGGGGCGACGCGACGGCGAGCCCGACGCCGACGGCGCGGCGGGCCCCGACCAGCCCGCCGGCCAAGGGCCCGGCCGGACCGGCGGCGCCACCGACGTCGGGGTGGTCGGCGGCGCCGGCGTCGCCGGCCGCCCCGGCGCCACGGCCGGCCTCGACCACCCCGCCGGCGACGGTCAGCGCCGGGCCCACCCCGCCACGGGCCACCATGACCGCCGGGCCGTCGGCGGTCGCGCCCGGCAACGGTCTGATGGTCCAGGTGATGAGCCGGGCCAGCGGCCTTCCGGTCGGGGTACGGGGCGGATCGACGTCGGACGGGGCCTCGGTCGTGCAACGGTCCACGGCCGGCGCGGCCACGCGGTGGCGCCTGGTGTCGGCCGGGTCGGGCTGCTACCAGTTGGCCAACGGGTCCTCCGGCAAGGCGCTGGACCTCACCGACGGCAGTCACGCCGACGGCACGCCGATGCAGCAGTGGACGATCGGCCCGGGCAACATCAACCAGACCTGGTGCTTCCACTCCGTCGGCGGCGGCTGGTACTCGATCCGCAACGCCGCCAGCGGAGCGCTGCTGGACCTGCGCGACGGCGGCGCCGGCGACGGGGTGACGATCCAGCAGTGGGGCGCCGACCCGGCCGCGCCGAACGCGCACCAGACCTGGAAGCTGCTCCCCGCGGGCTGACGGGCGGCACCTCGTGCGGGTCCCGGGTGAACCCGGGGCCCGCCTGTTCGTAGAGAACGGTGAGTCTCCGCCGTCGTACCGCCGGTGGGCTGCGGTGGCGGACGAACGGGAGTTGTGCCGGGTCCGGAGGAGGTGGGACGTGGGCGAGGAGAAGGCGTCCGGTTGGTGGCGGCAGGCCGCCTGTGCCGGCTCGGACGCCAACTGGTGGACCGACAACTGCCCGGACCGGAGCCTGGCGGTGCGCATCTGCCTGGGCTGCCCGGTGCGCAAGGCGTGCCTGGCCGACGGGCTGGCCAACGGCGACAACGGGATCATCCGCGGCGGCATGCTGCTCTATCGGACCCGGCGGCGGACCGAGGCGGTGCCCCTGCTCTGCGCGCAGTGCAGGCGTTCCCCGGTCACCTGCGGCCGCACGGGCGCGGGACGGTACTGCGGTCAGCGGTGCGCGGCGATCGCCCGCAGCCGGCGGGCCGCCGACCCGCCGCGGGTGGGCCGCCGGCCGCACCTGTGGTGAACCCGGACGGCCGGCGGTACGTAGTGCCGGGGATCGTCGTTTCGGACGGGCGGAACCGACCGCCCCGCCGGATCGACACGGTGGAGAGGGAAGACACGACCGTGAACCGAGATCCTCATGAGGACGAGTGGGACCAGGCGCAGGACTGGGAACGCGCCGCCGGTGACGCCGATCAGGACGAGCCGCGTCTCGTGTGGACCGTCGCCGAGGCCGAGGCGGCGGAGACCGGCGGGAACACCGACGAACCGGCCGACCCGGACGTCACCGCCGACCCGGACGTCACCCCCGTACCGGACCGGCCGCGTCGGCCGGCGGTGCCGGTCAAGGTCATCGTGGCGGCCGGCGTACTCCTGCTCGCGGCGGCGATCTGGGTGACCGCCGGCGGCGACGGGTCGCGGCCCACCGCGTCGCCGCCGTCCGGCTCGGAGATGCCGGAACCCTCCGCGGCGCCCGAGCCGGGCTTCACCGAGCTGCCCACGGAACCCACCGAATCACCGAGTCCCCCGGAGCCGCCGTCGGCTCCGGCGTCGAGCGATCCCGCGCCGGTCGCGGGCCCGCCCTCGCCCGCCGCGTCGCGGTCCCCGGCGGCGCGACGCCCGCCCGCACCCCGTTCTCCGCAGCCGTCGGCGGTCCGGCGGGTCACGCGCCCCGACCACATCGCACCGCGGGCCGGGATCACCGTGCGCCTGGTCAGCCTCGCGACCGGCAAGTCCGCCGGGGTCAGCCAGGGTTCGGGCGCCGACGGGGCGCGCATCACGCAGAGCGGCGACGCGGCCGGCTCGGCGCAGCACTGGCGTATGGTGGCGGGCCCATCCGGCTGCTACCAGCTGATCAACGTCCGGTCCGGCAAGTCGCTCGACAACACCGACGGCACCTCGACCAACGGAACGCAGATGCAGCAGTGGACGTGGTACCAGGCGAGCGCCAACCAGTCCTGGTGCTTCCGGAGCGTCGGCTCCGGACGGTACTCGATCCGCAACATGACGAGCGGATTCCTGCTCGACGTCCGGGACGGTGGCACCGCCGACGGGGTCGCGGTCCAGCAGTGGAACGCCGACCCGGCCGCCCCCAACGCCAACCAGACCTGGCTGCTCGCCCCGGTCTCCTGACCGGCGCGCGGGGCCGCCGCACCGACGCGCGCCGGCCGGCCGTCAGCCCGGGCGTCACCCGAGCCCGGCGAACGGTCGGCCGGCGTCGGCGAAGCCGATCGGCGCGATCAGCGGGGCGTCCCCGTCCGGCGCGTCGGGCACATCCCGACGCAGTCGGGCGAGCAACTCGTCCGGATCGGCCGGCCGACCGGCGCCGAGATCCGCGAGGTACACCCGGAACCGCTCGCCGACCGGGTCGACGGCGAGCACCTCGAAGCGGCTGCCCGGGGGAAACACCGCGACCGGCGCCCCGGCGACGAAGACGCCGTCCAGGCGGCGGGCGGTCATCGACCAGATGACGTACTCGACCGACGCGGCAAGGTGGCCGCCCGGGACCAGTCGCGCGTCGACGAATCCGGGTTCGGTGAGGTGCTGGCCGGGCGTGCCGACCGCCGGCACGCCGGTGGCGGCGAAGACCGGACCGAACACCACAGGCAGCAGCGGCAGCGCCGCCACCACGCCATTCGCGACGGCCGCCGCGCGTGACGCCCGGTCGCCGTCCACCGGCTCCGATCCGGATGCCGGCGCTTCCCGCAGGTAGGCGTTGACGTCGGCCCGGTCGTGCGTGCCGTAGACCCACAACGCCACCAGCTCCGGGCGCGGTTCCTCGCCCGGGGTCACCGCGGCTCTGTGGTGCGCGTCGGCCAGTTCGGCGGCGTACCGGGGAAAGGCCGGGCCCAGCGCGGCGAGCAGCCCGGAGGCCGGGTCCATCCGCGTGCCCTCCGCGTCAGCGGCGGCGGGCCCGGACGCGGGTGGCGGGTACGGCGTCGACCGGGCGGCCAGGTCGTCCAGCCCGGCACCGGAGGCCGGCAGGACCGAGCCGACCGGGCGCGACGGCGCAGCGGGCCGGTGGGCGCGGAACCCGGCCGAAGCCAGCAGCACCCCGGTCGCGGTGAGCGCCACCGGGCCGGCCGAGGTGAGAACCGTGGCGTCCCGGGCGGCGGCCAGGTCCGCGGCGAGCGAGGTGGGGCGGCCATCGTCCGGCCCGGCCAGGACCAGCGGTCCCACGCCGGGTCCCAGGACCGCGGTGAGCAGGTCGGCGAAGTCGGTCGCGTCGATCACCCGGTCACCGACGACGAAGCCGTCGTGGTCGGTGGCGACCTCGACCACCGTCCCGGCGGCGGCGGACGTGACGCCGAGGTCGTCGGCGCCGTCCAGGAACGACCATCCCGCGGCGGTGGCATGGCCGGTGACCGGCCGGCGGCCGGTGGTGTATGGACCGGTGCGCGGTGCCGGGCCGGCCGGATCCGGGCCGGGTGGGGTCCAGGAACCACTGTGCGGTGGCGGACCGGCGGCGCCCGCGGGCCGCCCCGGTTCGGCGGCGTCCGGCGGCACGCCGCCGACCGGGTCGGGGCCGTCAGCCGACGGGAACTCCCCGACCGCCGCGACCACCGTGCCGTCGGAGGCCACCGGCACCAGCCGCCGGCCGGTCGGGGTCAGTGCGGGCACCGCCGAGCGCAGCCGCACCGGCAGGTGACGCAGCCGTGCCGGGGGTGTGCCGGCCGGCACCGCGCCGGGCAGCAGCACCAGCCGGGACACCGGATCGGGCCGCAGCGCGGCCACCGCCCGGCACAGTTCCGCCACGGGCACCGGCGCGCCGCACCCGCCGACGAAGATGGTGGCGGCGTCCGGCTCCCGGGGCAGGCCGCCGACCGTCCCGCCGGGCCGGACGTCCGGCGGAACCAGCCACAGCCCGGCGGGCACCGGGCGGGCCACCAGGTCCGGCCCGGCCCACCGCTGCGGCGCGGGCAGCGTCGACCACGGCGGCGCGGGTGACCAGGGCGGTTCCTCCCGTTCCTCGGCCGGTCCGGCACCGCCGACGGCGTACCATCCGGCCCCGGTGTCGGGCAGATCCGGGCGGCGACCGTCGGGCTCGGCCACCGACACGCAGGTGCCGTCCAGCGCGACCGTGACCGGGCCGAGCGAGACCGTGACCGGCCGGCCGAGCCGGCGGGCGACCAGACGGGCGCCGTCGCGGCGGGCCGCCGCGTCCGGCCCTCGACCGAGCAGGACGAGCCGCAGGCGGTTCTCGGACGGCGGTGCGCCCGCCAGGGCCTCGGCGACGAGTGCGAAGAGCCCGTCTCGACCGGTCACCGCCGGCGCGGTCACCAGCACCGTCTCCGGGTGGGCCCGCTGGAGGGCGGTGGTCACCGCCCGTAGCGCGCCCACCGGCCCGGTTCCGCCCCGCAGCAACAGCGCGGCGCCGAGCGCCTCGACGGCGACCGCGGCGCTCACCGGCCGTCCCCGGACCTCACCACGGACCCGCCGTTCCCGCGTCGGCCAGCGCCCGCACCGCGAACTGGGCGGCGATGGTGTCCGGTGCCCCCGCCCGGTAGCCGGCCGAGCGGATGTGCCGCAGGAAGTCCTCCTCCGGCGCCAACCCGTGGGTGCGCAGGTAGTAGGCCACGCCGTCCGACCACACCCACGCGCCGTCGGACCGGCAGGTCATGGGCACCACGGCCGGCCCGCCGCCGACGACGTCGTCCATCAGGGCTGTGCTGGCCAGGACCGGCACGCCTCCGGTCAGGAAAGCCAGAATCCGGTCTCGCTCGGCGGCGTCGAGATCCTCCCGGCCGGACGCGACGCCCGGCTGTACGCCCGGATCGAGCAGTCGTGCCACCCGGGGCCGGACCCGCGCGGCAGGGGTCGCCCCGGTGCCGTCGGCGGCCCAGATCAGCGCCGCGACGGCGAGGGCGGCCCGCTGGTACGGCGGCAGGTCGTCCGGCTCGGCGAAGAGCTCGACCTGCGGGTCCGTCTCGCCCGCGTGCTCCAGCACCTCTTGCAGGCGGGCCGCGACCAGGGCGAGCAGTTCCCCGTCGGCGGCGGCCCGGACGAGGTACACCCGTCTCGGCGGTGGCCACGCCGTCAGCCGGTCCGGCGACCGCCAGACCCGCCACACCGCGCTCGCCGTCCCCTCCGACTCCAGCTCGACCGCGTCGACGCAGGCCCGGTCGATCTGATCGAGGTCGTCGGCCACGCCGTCCATCGGTGCCGGGTCCGCCGCGCCGGCCGGCGGGACCGGCTCGCCGTCGGGGAGCGGACCGGCCGGCGGGGTACGGGTGAACACGACCGGCGGGAGGACGGGCCGGTCACCGGCGCGCAGCACCGGCGGGACCTCGCCGAGGGCGGCCCCGATCCGCTCGGCGTCCCGGTCGACGAGGGGGAACCGTCCGATCGTGGCCGCGTATCCGACCATCGCGGCGACGTCGCCGGTCACCCCCCGGACGAGGCTGTCGCGGGCAACGCTGACCAACGCGTCGGGCACCCAGCCGGCGACCCGGAGGAGCAGGTGGTGGTACGCGGCGACCGTCACAGGACGCCTCCTTCGGAAACGGTCGGGCAGTGGTCCGTCACCGCTACTTCGTCGCACCGGTTCGAAACGTTCACACGCGTGCAAGAAATCACTGGGCTCAACGATGTCTCGCCGGCCGGATCACGGGAGCGTCATGACAGTGACGACAATGGAGGGTCCGATGACCGCGATGGCCGATCATCCCGCCTGGAACCCGCCACGGGGGCGGTCGGGCGAGGCGCGGCAGGCCACGCCGGCGGATGCGGCGGCCACCCCCACGAGCCGGGCCGACGCCCAGCTCACCCGGCTGCACGAGCTGCACAGCAAGCAGTTGCTGAACTATCTGGTCAAACTCACCCTGGGCGACCGCAAGCTGGCCGAGGATCTGTTGCAGGAGACGTTCGTCCGCGCCTGGCGTCACCTGTCCCGCAACGGTGACACCGACATCGACACGTTCCGGCCGTGGCTGTACACGGTGGCCCGGCGCCTGGTCGTGGACATGCTGAGGTCGCGCCGGTCCCGGCCGTCCGAGGTGGTGATGGACGATCTCACCAAGCTGTCGGTGTCCGAGGACACCATCGCCGACGTGGTGTCGGCACGGGCGGTCCGCGAGGCGCTGCTGCGGTTGCGGCCGGACCAGCGCGGTGTGCTGATCGAGCTCTACTTCCACGGCCGCACCCCGAGCGAGGTCGCGGAGCGGCTCGGCGTCCCGGTCGGGACGGTCAAGTCGCGGGCCCACTACGCCAAGCAGGCGTTGCGCACGTATCTGAACCAGTAGGGAGCGCCGATGCCCCGCTCGTCCCGACCGGTGGCCCGTGCCGCCGCGTCGTGCGCCGCCGTGGCGCTGATCGCCGGCCTGCACCTGGCCACCGCGGTCACCCCGGCGGTCGCCGACGAGGACCCGCCCGCCCTGCCCGCCGCGCTGACCGGCTGCGTCGGCCCGTCCCCGGTCCGGTACGGCGAGCGCACCCCGTGGCCGGTCGCCCGGATGGCGCCGTACCTGACCCGCTCACTCAGCCAGGGCCGGGGCGTCCGGGTGGCGGTCCTGGACTCCGGCGTCAGCGGCGCCGCCGCCGGCCTGCGCGCCGCCGTCGCGCCCGGCCGGGACGTGGTCTCCGGCGGCCCCGCCCGGTCGGACTGCCTGGGTCGGGGTACGGCGTTGGCGGCGATCGTGGCCGCCCGGCCCACCTCCGGCACGGGCGTGGTGGGGATGGCCCCCGAGGCCACCGTGCTGCCGTTCCGGATCATCGGCCCGCAGCGCCGTACGACGCCGGCGTCCATCGCCGACGGCATCGACGCCGCGGTGGACGCGGGCGCGGACGTGGTGCTGGTCGGCACCGGCCAGGTGGCCGACACCCCGGCGTTGCGCGCTGCCGTGACCCGGGCCGCCGGGCGCGACGTCCTCGTCGTCGCGCCGGTCGACGACGGGCCGGCGTCCACCACGGGACAACCGCCGCCGGTGTGGTACCCCGCCGCGTACCCGCAGGTCCTGGCGGTCGGTGGGGTCGACGCGAACGGCCGGGGCACCGTGCTGGCGCCGCCGGCGAGCGGCCTGGACGTGCTGGCCCCGGCGAAGGACGCGGTCGTGCCCGGCCCGACCGGCGCGGGCCACTACACGGTCGGCGGGACGGCGGTGGCCGCCGCGCACGTCGCCGGCGCCGCCGCGCTGGTCCGCGGGTACCACCCGGAGCTGACCGCCGCTCAGGTCCGGGACCGGCTGGTCAGCACGGCCGAGCGGACGCCCTACGCGCCGGCCGGCACGGTCGACCCGTACGCCGCTATGACGGCGCTCGATCCCGGCGCGGCGACCCGACCGGTCCGGCTCGACGCGGGCCCCGTCCCGGTCGCCACCGCCCCGCCGGCCGATCCGGCGGTCGCCCGCTCCGGGCTGCTCGCCGCCGCGATCACGGCGGTGGCGCTGCTGATCGGCGCCGGGGTCCGGATCCGGCGGGGACACCGCCAGCCGGCGTCCCGGGGTCCAGGTACGGCGTCTGGATGACCCTCGCCCCCCGGCGGGTGCAGAGCAGCGCGCGACCCGGCGGCAGGATCCTCGGCTTGGTGTTGCCCAGCAACGGGCCCTCACCCGGCGGGCAGGACAGCACCACGTCCGGGCTGTTCGTCTCCTGTAGCCGGCGGACCAGGGGATCCATGGACATCCGCATCGCGCCCGCGGCCGCCCGGGTCAACACCATGTGGAACCCGATGTCGGTCCCCTGTGCCAGGTACGGGACCAGCCGCAGCAGCGGACTCTCGTGCCCGCCCATCATGTCGTAGTCGTCGACGAGCAGGTACAGCCGGGGACCCGACCACCAGTCCCGGGCCCGCAGTTGCTCCGGCGAGACGTCGGTGCCCGGCATCCGGTGCTTCAGGCCCTCGATCGCCTCGGCCACCGTGGCCTTCGTGGAGTCGACGGACACCGAGTAGCCGAGCCGGTACGCCTCGGGGATCCGGTCGAACAGCGCCCGCCGGAAGTCCACCGCCATGATCCGCACCTCCCGTGGCGGGTAACGGCGGACCAGCGCGTCCGCCACGTACCGCAGCAGGCTGCTCTTGCCGCTCTGCGCGTCGCCGAGGACGGTGAGGTGCGGCAACTCCTCGAAGTCGTGCCACACCGGCCGCAGCCGCTCCTCGTCGATGCCGATCGGCAACCGGAGGTCGCCGTCGGCCGCCGGCAGCTCGGTCGCCGGCAGCACCGCCGGCAGGGTGCGTACCCGCGGCGCGTCCGGGCCGTCCCAGAAGTCCCGGGCCGCCGCGGCGAGCGCCCGGGTGCCGTCGGCCACGCCGGCCGGGTCGGCGACGCCGTCGATCCGGGGCAGGGCGGCAAGGAAGTGCGCCTTCTGCGCGGTCAACCCGCGCCCGGGCACGTGCGGGACGGTGGCCGCCGCCCGCAGGTCGATCGCCGAGTCGACCGGGTCGCCGAGGCGTAACTCCAGCCGGTTGCCGATCAGGTCCCGCATGCCGTGGTGCACCTCCGACCACCGGGACGCGGTGAGCAGCAGGTGGACGCCGAAGTTGAGGCCCCGGGCGACGATCTGCCGCACCGCCGCGTCCGCCGCCTCGAACTCCTGACGCAGCGTGAACCAGCCGTCGACCACGAGGAACACGTCGCCGTACGGGTCGTCGTCCAGGCCGGCCGCCCGCCGGGCCCGGTAGGCGGCCATGCTGTCCACGCCCTCGGCGGCGAACCGCCGTTCCCGCTCCGCGATCAGCGCGCTCACCTCGGCGATGGTGCGGGTGACCCGGTCGGCGTCGAGCCGGCTGGCGACGCTGCCGACGTGCGGCAGGTCGGCGAGCGTGCCGAGCGTGCCGCCGCCGAAGTCGAGGCAGTAGAACTGCACCTCGCGGGGGCTGTGAGTGAGCGCCAGCGCGCAGATCAGCGTGCGCAGCAGGGTGGACTTCCCGCTCTGCGCGCCGCCGGCGATGCCCAGGTGGCCGCCGGTGCCGGACAGGTCCACGACGAGCAACTCGCGGGCCTGGTCGAACGGCCTGTCCACGAAGCCCACCGGCACCACCAGCAGGCTGTTGCCCGGCCAGCCCACCGCCCGCAACCCGGCCTCCGGGTCGGGCGCCAGCGCCGGCAGGAGCTGGTCCAGGGTCGGTGGTTGCTGCAACGGCGGCAGCCAGACCTGGTGCGCCGGTGGGCCCTGGTCGACCAACTGGTCCACGACCACGTCGAGCACGCTCGGGCCGCGCTCGTCGGGCGGGTCGGCCGGTCCGGCCGCCGCCGGTTGCTCCGGCGGCTCGGTCGCCGCGACGGGGATGTACCCGAGCCGGTACGCCACCACCTGCCGCTGCACCACCGCGAGGTCGAGCCGCTTGTGCTTGGGCCGGTGCGCCCCGGACACGTAGGCCGCCTTGAACCGGAGCAGCGACGACACGTCGGCCCGCAGGAAGCCGTTCCCCGGCTGGGTCGGCAGCTCGTGCGCGTCGGGTACGCCGATGGCGGTGCGGGACTCGATGGCGGAGAACGTGCGCAGCCCGATGCGGTACGACAGGTGTGTCTCCAGCGCGGCGATCCGGCCGTCGTCCAGACGCTGGCTGGCCAGCAGCAGGTGCACCGCGAGCGACCGGCCGAGCCGACCGATCATCACGAAGGTGTCGATGAAGTCCCGGTGCGTGGCCAGCAGCTCGCTGAACTCGTCCACCACCACGAACAGGGTCGGCAGCGCGTCCAGCGGCTGCCCCTGGGCCCGGGCCCGCTCGTACTCCAGCACCGAGGTGAACCCGCCGGCCTGCCGCAGCAGCTCCTGGCGGCGGATCAGCTCGCCGTGCAGCGCCTCGCGCATCCGGCCGACCAGCGCGGCCTCGTCGGCGAGGTTGGTGATCACGGCGGAGGTGTGCGGAAGCCGGTCCAGGCCGAGGAAGGTGGCGCCGCCCTTGAAGTCGACGAGCACGAAGTTGAGGATCTCCGACGAGTGGGTCATCGCCAGCCCCAGCACGATGGTGCGCAGCAGCTCGCTCTTGCCGGAGCCGGTGGCGCCGATGAGCATCCCGTGCGGGCCCATGCCGTCCAGGGCCGACTCCTTGATGTCCAGCTCGACGGGCGCGCCCTCGGCGTCGATGCCGATCGGGATCCGCAGCCGGCGGGCGGGCGGGCGGGCGGCCCAGGCGTGCGTCAGGTCCAGGTGGCTCAGGTCGGCGACGCCCAGCAGCGTACCGATGTCGAAGTCGGTGGTCAGCGCCTCGGCGGCCGGCTCGGTGGTGATGCTCAGCCGGTACGGCGAGAGGATCCGGGCCAGGCTGCGGGCCTCGGCCGGGGCCAGTTCGTCCGGCCGGGCCAGGTTGGACCGGACCTCCCGGCCGACCTGGTCGTGCTTGACCTGTTCCAGCCCGGAGTCGGTGAGGTCGGCCCAGAGCAGGCCGCGGGGCACCGTGGTCGGTGGGGTACCCAGGTCGATCAGCACCGCGTTGCGGTAACCACCGGACAGCAGGCGGGAGCCGGCGGGGATCCGCCCGCCGTCGCAAACCATCAGCACGAACGGCTCGTCCCGGCTCGGTGTGGCGCCCGCCTCCCACCGGGGCCGGGCCAGGAAGTCCTCCCCCAGCAGCCGCTCCACGGCGTCCGTGCTGGCAGCCGCCAGCCGGGCCGGACCCGCCGCGTCCTGTTCGGTGGGGTGTTGCAGGTGCGGCAGCCACTTCGCCCACTCCCATGCCTCGGTGGCGTCGTCGGACACGCACACCGCGATCATGACCTCCTCGGGCGCGTGGAACGTGGCGACCTGCGCGACCAGCGCCCGCGCCACCGCCCGGCACCGCTCGGGGTCGCCGGTGATCCGGATCTGGTGGAAGCCGGGCAGGAACAAGGCCACCGGCAGGTCGGCGACCGTGTTGTAGGCGTTGATGAACCGCCGCAGCGACTTCGCCGCCAGCGGTTCCAGGTCCTCGATCGGCTTGGTCTGCAGCGGCGCCATCCGGGTCGCCAGGCGCTGCCGGCCGGTGCCCACCCGGACCTCCAGGAAGTCCGGGTGGCTGGGGCGCCGTTCCCACCGCCGCGTGGTGAGCGCCACCGACCAGAGGGCGGACGGGTCGGGGTGCCGCCAGTCGGACGCCTCCCGCTGCTGGTCGATGGACCTGCGGACGCGCCTGCGCTGCTGCGACAGGTAGCGCAGGTAGTCGCGGCGGTCGCCGCTCATCCGGTGCTTGCGCTCCCCGGCGCTCATCGCCAGCTGGCCGACCAGCATGCCGACCATGGCGACGCCCATCATGCCGGCCATCACCCAGGTGAGCACTCCGCGGCCACCGCCGAGGAACATCATCGCCATCACGCCGGACATCAGCATCATCGGCAGGATCGTCATGAAGCTGCGCAGCCCGCCGGGTGTGACCTCGGGCAGCACCGGCGGTTCCTGAAGGCTGATCTCGCCCGCGGGCGTCTCCGGCCCGGTCCGCCGGGCCGGGCGCCGGAACACGACGGTGCTCACCGTTCACCTCCGATGCCGGCGGTACGGGGTCGCCGGCACGCACTACAACGCACGATCCGAGGGCGGAGGGTCAGCGGGAGCAGATTTTTCCGCCGCCGGATGAACTCGGCCGGCACCCATCCGTTGATTCGGCCATGACTGTCTCGGCCACCGGTGAGATGTGCCGCCTCACCGTCTGCGGGCCCACCCGCCAGGTGGAGGTGGCCGTACCGACGCACGTGGTGGTGTCGGACCTGCTGCCGGTGCTTGTCGAGCACCTGGGCGAGAACCTGGTCGAGACCGGCCTGCTGCACGGCGGCTGGGTGCTGCAACGCCTCGGCGCCGCGCCGTTCGACCAGGGTTCCACCGTCGCCATGCTGGGCCTGCACGACGGCGACCTGGTCCACCTGCGTCCCCGGTCCGAGCAGATCCCGCCGGCCGACTTCGACGACCTGGTCGACGGCGTCGCCACCGGGATGAAGCAGCGGCCCGGCCGGTGGCGGCCGGAGCTGAGCCGGTGGGCCGCCCTGGCGGCGACCGTGCTGCTGGCGGCCACCGGCGTCGCGGCGCTCGCGCTGCCCGGCCACGCCGGCCACCGGGCGGGCGCGGCCGGCGTGCTCGCCGCCGCCTGCCTGGTCGGCGCGCTGGTGGCCACGTTCGCCGTCGGGGACCGGCCGTTCGGCAGCGCCTTCACCGGCGCCGCCGCCGGGTACGCCGGCCTGGCCGGCCTGCTCGCGGTCGACCCGCGGGTCGGGGTGGTCGGTCTGCGGCCGGACGGACCGGGCCTGTTCGCCGCCTCGGTGGCCGTCCTGGCCGTCGCCGGGATCGCCGCGACGACGACGGCGCACGCCCGGCCGGCACTGCTGGCCGTGCTGGTGGCCGGCCTGCTCGCCGCGGGGGCGACCGCGCTCACCGCGTTCGCCGGCCTGACCGCGGTGCAGGCAGCCGGTGCGATGCTGGTGGCGGCCACCCTGGCCACGATGGTGGTGCCGCTGGTCGCCTTCCGGCTCGCCGGCCTGCGGATGGCGCCGCTGCCCACGCAGCCGGAGCATCTCCAGGAGGACCTCGACCCGATTCCGAGCGGCACGCTGCTGCCCCAGGCCGCCGTCGCGGACCGGGCGATGACCGCGCTGTACGCCGGGATCGCCGCCCCGACGGCGGTGGCCGTGGTCGTGGTCGGCATCGCCCCGGGCTGGGCACCGGCCACCCTGGTCGGCCTGGTCGCGCTGGTCCGCTGCCTGGCCGCCCGGACGATGACGAGCGCGTGGCACCGGCTGGCCCAGCTCGCGCCCGCCGCGGTCGGCGCGGTCACCCTCGCCCTCGGCGCGGTGGCATCCAGCGGCCCGTTGGCGCGGGTCACCGCCCCGGTGCTCGCCGTGTCGCTCGGTTCCGCCCTGCTGCTGCTCATCGCGCGGACCATGCCCGATCGCCGGCTCACCCCGTACTGGGGTCGGCTCGGGGACCTGCTCCAGACGCTGGCCGCCACGGCCGTCCTGCCGGTCCTCCTCGCCGTGCTCGACGTGTACCGGTTCGCCCGTGGGATCGGGGGCTGAGCGCGGTGCAGTCGAGACGGGACCAGGTGCAGGCCCAGTCGTACATGACCGGGCGGCTCACCGCCGCCCTGGTGATGGCCGAGCCGGAGGCGCTGGAGAACCCGCACCGGCGGTTGCTCACCGGGATGATCGCCGGGCTGTTGGTCGGTTGCCTCGTGGTCGCCGGGGCCGTGGTCTACGGCCTGCTCAAGCCGGGGGGCGCCACCCGCTGGCGGGAGCCAGGCACGCTGATCGTCGAGAAGGAGTCGGGCGGCCGGTTCGTGCTCGTCGACGGCCGGCTCCGGCCGGTGCACAACTACACGTCGGCGGCCCTGATCTTCGGCCGGCGGCCCGCCCTGGTGACCGTCTCCGCGGCGTCGCTGACCTCCGTACCCCGGGGCACGCCGATCGGCATCGTCGGCGCGCCCGACTCACCGCCCGCGCCGGCGGCGCTGGCCGGGGCGCAGTGGAGTGTCTGCGCCCTGGGCGGGACGGACCGGACCGGTACGGCGCGCGCCGGCACGCTGCTGACCCTCGCCCCGGGCGCCGGCGGAACCCCGCTCGGTGCGGACGGCGGCTTCGTGGTGACCTCGCCGGGCGGGCAGCTGTTCCTGATCTGGGACGGGCAGCGCTTCACGCTGACCCGGCCATGGATCCCGCGGGTGCTCGGCTACCCCGCGGCCCCGGTGGTCACGGCGAACTGGCTCAACCAGCTTCCCCCCGGCCCGGACGTCGCCCCGGTGCCGGTCGCCGGGCGGGGCGCCGCCGGACCGGTCGTCGACGGGCGACCCACCCGGATCGGTCAGGTCTTCGTGGCCCGCGTCGTCGGCACCGCCGACCGCTACTTCCTGCTGCTGCGCGACGGGCTGAGCCCGCTCGCCGAAACCGCGCTCGCGCTGGTGCTCGGCGACCCGGCGACCGCCGCGGCGTACCCGGGTTCGACGGTACGTCCGGTGGACCTCAGCGCCGGGGCACTCGGCCAGCTACCGGTGTCGAAGCAGCCGGCGCTGCCGGCCGGCCTCCCGCCGCGACCGCCGGTCCAGGCGAGCCCGGCGGCCGGCGACACCTGGTGCGTGCAGTGGTCCACGACGGACCGGCCGGCCCGGGTGACCGCGCGGGCGGTCCCGACGGTCACCGCCTCCGGGGACACGCCGGGGGTGAACCGGACCGAGCAGACCGCCACCTCGGTGTCGGTGGCGCCGGGGGTGGGTGGACTGGTCCGGCAGGGCCGCGCCGGGCAACTGAACGGGACGAGCTACTTCCTGGTCACCGACGCCGGGGTGAAGTTCCCGGTCGCCGGCGCCGACGTGGTCCGGGCGCTCGGCTTCACCGTCGAGGCGGCCCGGGTCGTGCCGGCCAACCTGCTGTCCCTGCTGCCGACCGGGCCGGTCCTGGACTCGGCGGCGGCGAGGAGGTGACACCCCGAGGATCCGCCGGCCCGGCCGGCACCCCGTCCACCACCACCGATGTAGGAGGAACACCGTGACCTCACCGCTGAACCAGGTGGATCAGGCCACCATCACCCAGACGCTCAGCGCCTTCGAGACCACCATGGCCGACGTGAACGCCGCCGACCAGTCGGTCGACGCGGTCAGCTCGTCGGTGCCCTGGAGCGGCGACGCCGCCACCCAGTACCGCAACTCGCTCGCCGAGTGGCGGACCGGCCTGAACGACGTCCGGCGCGGGCTCGAGATGCTGCGCACCGCGATGACCCAGCACCTGAACATCTCGTCCAACGTCGAGGACGAGGCCGCCCAGAACGCCCGCTGGTACACCAACTGACGAGAGGAAGAGCAGATGGCGACCTATTCCCTGAACCCGAACGGCCTGCTGGACTCCGGTGAGGAGTTGCGCGGTGTCACCCGGGCCATCGACAACTCGCTGACCACCCTCGAGGGGTACGTCAACCAGTTCATCGCCAACAACGCCGGCGGCGCCGCCACGGCGTACCAGCAGGCGCAGCAGACCTGGCACCAGGGGCTGGCGAAGATGCAGGCGTCGCTCGGAAGCGGCGCCACCGCCATCGACAGCATCCGGGAGAACTACCACATCGCGGACAGTCAGGGAGCGGCGCTGTTCGGCGGAAACGTCTAGGAGGGGCCGCGATGCCGATCACCACCGACGACGCCTATCTCACCCGGGCGGCGAGCTCCAACACCCTGATCTCCGAGGAGGTCACCGCCTCGCCGGGAGGTGACATCGCCGGGATCAGCCTCAAGCCCGGGCACAGCAGCTTCTCGCTCGGCAACCAGGTCCAGAAGGCGGTCTCCGGCGTCGGCGCGAACCTGAGCGCCCGGCTCACGGAGATCCGCGACACGGCCACCAACCGGGCTGCCCAGCTGACCAACTTCATGGCCATCACGAACGACACCGAGGGCATGAACGGCCACCAGGCGCAGGAGTTCCTCGCCAACGCGCCGGCATGGAACACCTCGCCGACGCCCGGCAAGTAGCCACTACTCCCGCCGGCATCGCCGCCCCAGCACGCCATCGCGCTGGGCGGCGGTGCCGTACGGGCCGACGACCCGGACGTGCGCCGCCGGTCGAAGTTGAGGGGATCAGATGACACAGCCGATGGACTGGGACGAGTCGATGCGGGTCGTTCTCGGCACCGACAAGGACATCGACTCGTCCCGCGTCAGCACCCCCGCCTGGCTCGGCCTCGACATGTCGTTCTGGGAGACCTCGGCGGCCACGGAACAGGACTACCAGCGCCCGTGGGAGCACTGGATGCCCAACGGGAACGACTGGAACAAGATCACGATCTACCGGTACCGCGCCTACAACGACATGGCCAACTTCCAGCTCATCCGCGCCACGGTCTACTTCTACGAGGGCGGCGACAACTCGCCGGCACGCCAGGCCAAGACGCTGATCGACGCGAGCCGGGCGATCATCGACGGGATCGACACCAACCAGTACCTCGACCCGGCGATGTTCCGCGACGTCGCCACCCGCTTCCGCAACGTGCACACCTATCTGACCGGCCCCGGCCAGGCCCGGCTCCGGGCGATGTACGACGAGGTCCACGCCGGGGGGTCGTTCGACGGCTCCGCCGCCGACGTCTTCGCCTGGGCGATGCACGACATGGCGCTCGGCATGCAACGCCTCGCCGAGAACATCAGCGGCCGGTTCGAGCTCAACTACAACCACTACGTGGACACCGGCTGGCCGCACGTGCTCGACCTGACCGCGACCGAGATCGACCGGTTCCGGCAGCGCCTCAAGGACGCGTGGAGCGCCTACACGGCGTATCAGCACCACGACCCGAACACCCTCGTCGACGCGCTGCTCAAGGAGATGGAGCGCCAGGTCGACGCGGCGGACGCGAACGTCGACAGGTCGGCGGCGACCGGCGACCGGCAGGAGACCTGGACGTTGAACTTCGGGTCGATCCTCGGCAAGGCCGGCAACGCCACCTACGACGTCATCAAACAGTCCGAGTGGGTACGCCTGAACAACGACCTGAAGCGGGAGTGGCAGAGCCGCTACGACGAGCTGGACACCGCCTCGCAGACCGCGACCCGGCTGCTCATCAAGAGCTACAACGACCTGATCGCGGCGTTCGGGCGGGGCGTCATCGCCCTGCCGCACGTGCCGTACCCAAGGTCCGGCAACGGCAACACGCCACCCGGCCTCGACGGGCCCCCGCCACCGGGCTTCGACGGCGCCACCCCACCACCCGGCGGAAGCGGGGGCTCCGGCGGCTCGATCCCGCCGCCCGGCGGCAGCGGCGGCTTCGACGGCGCCGCCCCACCACCCGGGGGGAGCGGCGGCGGCGTCTCGAACGCCGCCATCCCCCCGCCGGGCGGCGGCAGCGGTACGCAGTTCGGTGGTGACTCGGGCGGCTTCAGCGGCGCGGGCGGTCCCGGCGGAGCGGGCGAGTTCGGTGGCGCCGGCGGCGGCTTCGACGGCGGGTCCGGTGGTTTCGACAGCGCCGGCGGCGGCTCCGGCGGCTTCGACGGCGCGGGCGGTCCCGGCGGTGGCCTCGACGGCGCCGGTGGGGTCGGCGCGTCCGGCGGGGAGACCGGCGGTGGCACGGGCGGTCCGGCCCTGGTCGGCGGCGGCATGGCGAGCGGCGGCGGGCTGCCGGGCCGACTGGGCGCCGGCGGCAGCGGCGGCAGCGTCGGCGGTGGCTCCGGCAGCGGCGCCGGCGCCTCGGGCTCCGGCTTCGACGACGACACCGTCGGAGGTGGGCTCTCCGGAGGCACCCCGGCCACTGTCGATCCCGGCGACCTCGGGTCGAGCGGCTCGGAACTGGGCGACCTCGGCTCCAGCGGCATCCGGACACCGGGGCAGCCGAGCGGCTTCGCCCTCGGTCCCCTGGGGACGCCTCCGGCGGGCTACGCCGCGGCCGGGCTGGGCAGCCTGCCACCGGGGACGCTGGGCGCCGGCTCGGTGGCCTCCGGCGGCGAGAACCTCGCCGCGCTGCCCGGCGCCGCCGCGTACGCCACGCCGGGCGCGGACGGCTCGACCGGCGCGGCCGGCGCCGGCATGGGCGCCATGGGCGGCATGCCGTTCATGCCGCCCATGGGCGGCGGGGGCGGCGGCAACCAGAACGAGAAGGAGCGCGAGCGCAGCACCTGGCTGGCCGAGGAGGAAGAGGTCTGGGGCACCGATCCGGACGTCACCGTCGCCGTCATCGGGCGGGAGGAGCTCGAACCCGAGCCGGCCAGCCGGCCCACCCGCACGCCCGCACCGCCCCGCACGCCGCAGCCGGGCCACGAGCCGTCACGCGGGCGCGGAAACCGCTAGTCGAGAGGAAAGGCGAAACAGCATGTCCGGTTCCTGGCATGACGAGATCGATCGGGCCTACACCGAGCTGGAGCAGAGCCAGCAGGCCATCACCCGGGTGCAGCACGACATGGCGGACAGGAGGATCACGGTCCGGTCCCGGAACCGGGCGCTGTCCGTCGTCGTCGACGCCCAGGGCGAGGTCGTCGACATCACGTTCCACTCGCGCGGGTACCGCTCGATGCCCCCGCGGGAGTTGAGCGAGCTGCTGGTGGAGACCATCGCGGAGGCACGCCGGCAGGCGGTCGCCGAGGTCGCGTCGATGTTCTCGGCGGTCCTCCCCCAGTCCCTGCCGATCATGGACATGATCAACGGGACCGCCGACATCGACGAGATGATCAGCCAGGCGATGCGGCAGGTCCCCGACCTGCCCGGCGTGCCGGACGCGGAGCGGGGCTGACGCATGCCGACCCCGCCGCTGCACGCCGACACCGACCTGCTGCGCAGTGAGTCGTTCGCGCCGTTCGTCAGGCACATGCAGAACGTCATCGACACACTCAACGCCGCGGTCGACGACTGCCTGCCGGTCGCGACCACGATCCGCGACGCGTCCGACCAGATCCTCAACGAGGGCCTGGCCGCCCAGGTCGAGCAGATCCGCATGCTGTTGTACGGGCTGCGGGACCTGTCCGCGGGCGACGCCGACCAGGTGACCGCGCTCAACCAGTTGCTCGGCGCGGTCGAGGAACTGAACACGGACGTCGCCTCCTTCGGCGGAACGCGTCCATGACGGCCGGCGTCACCTCGACGCCGGCCCCGATCGACGGAGGGGCCGGCCGTGGAGATTGAGATCCCGGACCGGCTCGCCAACTTCCTCTACTGGCTGACCGACCAGAAGTTCCCCGGCGCCAGCGCGGAGAAGATGCGCCGGCTGGCCCGGGAGCTGAAGACGGCGGCCGATCTCGTCGAGGCGGCCGAGCCGAAGCTGGCCGGCGCCGTACGCCGGGTCCAGGAGGGCGTGGGGGGCGAGACGCAGCGGGCCTTCGTGGCCAGCATGCAGGACTACGTCCGTACGCCCGGCTATGTGAGCAACACGGCGGCGCACCTGCACAACGCCAGCGCCACCACCGAGAACGCCGCGATGCGGACCCAGTACCAGAAGTTCATGATCCTCGGGTCGACGGTCCAGATGTTCATCGAGTTCGTCTGGGCCTTCGCGGCGGCCTTCATCAATCCCGGGATGGCGATGGCCTGGCTCGCCGCCCGCATCGCCATCTTCCGCTTCGTCATCAGGCTGCTGTTCAGCCGCCTGATGCTGGCGGCGCTGGGCGCCGTCGCCACGGAGGCGCTGACCGAGGCGCTGATGGACGCCATCATCCAGCGGATCCAGATGCGGCTCGGCACACGCCGGACGTTCGACCAGGCGCAGTTCTGGCAGGCGGTCCGGGACGGGACCATCGCCGGTCTCGTCGTCGCCGTGCTCGGCCCCGCCTTCGGCAACATCGGCGCGCTCCTGAACCGGGTTCCCGTCCGGCCCCGGCAACTCACCGACGTCCCGACCCCACCGGTCCCGACCCCGCACCCCACCCCGAAGCCGGTCCCCGCGCCGCCTCCCCCGCGTCCCACCCCCGCTCCCGGTCCGGTCCCGCCGCCGCCACCCGTGCCGGTTCCCGTCGGGCGCGACGTCCCGGTGCGGGCCGGCACCGCCCCGCCCACCCGCCCGCAGCAGGTGCGCCAGCACACCGGGGAGTTCGTCACCGAGGTCGCCGCCTCGGTCGCCATCGAGGTGATCGCCGGGGGTACCGTCTCCGCTGCCAACGGCCAGGGGTTCAGCGTCAGCGCCGCCGCGGCCACCTCGGGCGCCATCAGCGGCACGCTCGACTCGGGCGCCGGATCGGCCGGCACGGCCCTGCACGACCGGTTCTACCCGAACAACCCTTCCCCCGACCGCAAGCGCGACGACGCGAGCCCGGCGACGGTCGATCCCACGGCCGTCGACACGGCGGCGGAACCGACCGCACTGCCCGACACGGCCCGTCCAGTCGACCCGACGAGCACGACCGGCGCGGACGCCACGCCGGACCGGACCGCCTCCGGCACCGTCCCGGGCACAGGCACAGGCACAGGTGCCGGGGCAGGGGCAGGCACGGGCGAAGGTACAGGCACGGGCGAAGGTACAGGCACGGGCGAAGGTACAGGCACGGGCGAAGGTACAGGCACGGGCGAAGGTACAGGCACGGGCGAAGGTGCAGGCACGGGCACGGGCGCAGGTACAGGCACAGCCGCAGGCACTGGCACCGGCACCGGCACCGGCACCGGTGACAACGCCGCGGGCGGGGATCGGGCCCAACCGGGCGCCACGGCCGGCGAGGCGGCCCCGGGTCGGTCGGCGCCGGACACCGCGACACAGTCGGACACCTCGCCCTACGCGGACTCGCCGTTCGACGATCCGCGGTCGGCACGCCAGACGTTCGATGACATCGACTTCTCCGACACCTCCTCATTGTCCGACTTCTCCGACACCTCGTCGGTCCGCGACCTCCTCGACGCCGCGTCGGGCTCCGACGCGTTCGACGGCGGCCCGGCGTCGGGCGTGGACACCGGCCGGGCGGACGCCGAGCAGGCGCGCGCCGACGCGCCGATACCCGCCACCCCGCTCGCGCCCGGCACCTCCGCATCGGTCGGCCCGGCCGGCGGGCCGGCCACGTCCGGCACGCCCACGTCCGCCGGCCAGCCCGCGGGCTCCGCCGCGACCGCCCCGGGGACGGCCGGCCACAGCCCGGGCGGCACGGCCACCGGACCGGGCGGCACGGCCACCGGACCGGGCGGCACGGCCAGCCAGAACGCGGGCGACGCGTCCACCGGGCCGGGCACCGAGAAGACCGCGCCCGGCACGGCCGGCACCGGGCCCGACCGGGTCGTGCCGGGGGAATACGCGCAGGTCCCGCAACCGCTGGCACCCGCCGACATCGGCACGCCCGCGACGCCCGGCACGGCGCCGGCCACGGGGGGCGCGCCGGACCGCGTACCCCCGTGGGACCGTGCCGTGGCGGCGGACCCGGCGGCCCGGATGTCCGTGCTCGACGACTGGCTCCGCCGGCGCGAGCAGCGGCCCGGCGCCACCGGCGACCCCGGCCTGGACTGCGTGCCACTGGCCTGGGACGTGTTCGCGAAGGTGCACGGCCGCCGGTCGAATCCGGGCCCCCGCACCGGCCTGGCCGGCACCGGCCTCGTCCCCGCCGGCCGGCGGGGACCATCCGTCGCCGACACCGCCGACCTGCTCCGGACGCTCGGCGGCGACACCGCCACCACCCACGACGGCGCCCGGGTGCTGGCCTACCTGGCGGACAAGCCGGGCGCGATGGCGCTTGTGGTCGCCCGGCCGCAGCGGGACCGCGCGCACGTCTACTGGGTCGTCGCGGACGGTCGCGGGCCGACGGTGACGCTGCGATGGGTGGACCCGCAGCAGCCGGGCTTGTTCGATCACGATGCCCGGGTGGACGGGCCGCACACCATGTTCTGGTCCGGGCAGCTCCGCTCGCCGGAGTCGGAGATCCTCGTGCTCGGTCCGGACGGCCGGGCGGTGGACATCGGGGGCGAGCGGTCGGACGTCCACGCCCGCGGGCTGCTGGACGCGCCGGTCGGCCCGGTCGCCGCGGGCATGCTCCCACGGCAGAAGGACCACCCGCCCGGTGACGCTCCGGTCGAGGGGCCGGAGGGGATCGCCCGGTCCGCGACCGCCACGCCTCTCCGGGAGCACGTCAGCGACCCGGCACCGAGCGCGCGTGCCACCCGTCCGGTTCCGGTCGGTTCCCCGGACGGGCGATCCCGGCCGCTGCCCGACTCGCCGCCGGGCCCACCGAGCCGGTTGAGTGGCTTGTTCTCCCGACCGCAGACGCCTGGCCGGCCCGCGCCCGACTCCCCACCGACGGGGCCGAACTCGCCCCCCGACTCACCGCGTTCGCGCCTGACCCGTCGGCTGGCCCCCGAAGCTCCCGCCCAGGAGACCCAGCAGAGCGTCCTTCAGCGCTTCCGCCGAAGCCTGCACCTGGTCGTCGAGCAGGCTTCCGAGCGTGAGGGTGACGTCTCCGGCCCGCCGCCTGAGGGCTCGGGCAGCCCGACCACCGCTGGGTCGAGCCCGGTGACGGCAGCACGGCCCCGGCAGGACAAGGGCAAGGGTCGAGTGCCGTGGGCGCAACGGGGCGCGGAGACGGCCGACCCCGCCGCCGATGATCTGCCGATCCGCGACGACGACTTCGACGAGGCGGAGATCTCGGAGGCGATCCGCCTCTCCCGCGTCGCCCACCGACGGGCCGGAACCGGTGCCGCGTCCGGGTCGGGCACCGGCGGGGGCGGCCCGACCATCCCGCCCGAGCCACCTCCCGCGCGCCCGCTTCCGCCTCTCGGGCAACCGTCTGCCGCGCGGCCGGCACCCGGCACCGGCAGTCCCCGAACCGGCGCCGAACGGCCACCGGACCCGGCGACGTTCGACGTGGGGGCCGTCGAACGTGACCTCAGGTCCAGCCTCACCGCAGCCGAGCGGAGGATGATCGAGCGGACGGTCGCCAGGGCCCGCGCGCGCGCCATGACGGTCTCACGCGCCGTCGGCCGGGCGGTGCACGACCTCAACAACGCCTCCAGCTACGGCCTGACGCTGGCCGAGCCGGCTGAGGCCACCAAGTCGCCGCATCGCCTGGCGCAGCAGTACGCCGAGCTGAGACAGCGAGAGGACATCTCCCTGGAGCAGTTCCTCACGCAGAACGAGGACACCGTCCGCTTCTCGGTGCTGGCCCCCGCCGATCGACACGAGATGCTCCTCTTCGAGGTGTTGAGCGCGCTGCGCCGCCTCGGGCACAACACCGCTGACGACGACGACGGCATCTTCGACCACTGGCGTCCCGGAAACACCCGGTTCGGGGCGACGATCCCGATGCGCGGCCCGGACGGACGGCCCTGGGAACTCCAGATCCACACCGAACAGTCGTGGCGTTCGTTTCAGCTCACCCGCGAGTTCCACCGGGTGAACCGCCTGGCATCGGCACCCCTGTCGGCCCGGGTCTCCGCCGTGCTCAGCATGCTGCGGATCAACGACGAGTTGGGGTTGAACCGCGCGACGAGGCTGTTCCCCGACCCCGTGAACAACGGACTGCCCGCGCTCGTCGGTCCGGGCACCGGTCCGTGGCAGCAGTATCTCGACGGTCTGCTGGTGGCCGGCCGGACCTTCGCCGACGTCGTCGCCGAGCACGGGCTCAGCCTGGCCACGCTCGTCGATCGGGAGCGGCTTCATCTGCCCCCCGACTCTCCGCACCGGTCCGAGACGCCGCTCCCGCCACCGGCCACCGCCCCCGCGGAACGCGCGACAACCGCCGGGCGGCGGCGAGGCGGGCGGGCGTTCGACGCCCGCCGGGTCGAGCGGGAACTGATCCAGAGCCTCGCCCCCGCCGACCAGGAGGCGCTCTTCGACGCGGCCCAGGTGGCCAAGGAACGGGCGGACCAGACGCTGACGGTGATGCGGCGGGTGACCGACGCCGTCCGGGCGTCCGGCATCGACGTCACCCTGGTCGGCGTCCAGCATCGTGCCAAGACGGTGTCGTCCCTGGCTCGCAAGTTCCGCGACCGGAATCTGCGGGAGCACATCGACCTCGCGACGTTCCTCGCCACCAACAAGGATTCCGTCAGGTTCTCGGTCCGCGTGCCCAGCGTCGGGTACAGCTCGGCGGTCCACACGGTGCTCACCCGCCTCGAGGCCGAGGGGTACGAACGTCGCGACGACGCCGACATGGTGCCGTTCTGGTGGCCCGGCGGCCGGTGGTTCGGGCTGACCACGACGTTGCGCTACCGCGGCCGGCTGATCGAGGTGGAGTTCCCCACGGCGGCCTCGTGGCGGACCGCCAAGCAGGCCAGGCGCTTCCACGAGGTCGTCCGGCTGAAGACGGCGCCGATGCCGGAGCGGGTGAGCGCCTACCTGAGCCTGCTGCGACTCAACCGGGACAACGGCCTGAACCGGGATCTCCCTCATCCGCTCACCGGTCTGCCGAAGAGCCGGGAGAAGGGGCTCGCGGAACTCGTCCGGGCGCGGGGGGACGAGTGGCGGTCGTATCTGCGCGGACTGGAGCGGGCCGACCGGTCGTTCCTGGACGTCGTCCTCGACCACGGTCTCACCCTGGCCGATCTGCCGTCTCCGGCGGAACTCGGGCTGCCGGACAACTCCCACCACCTGACGGTCCGGTCCACCCGCCGCCGCCCGGAGGCCGCCGACACCCTCGGTGCCCTGCCGCTGCTGATGAGCGTCCTGACCGGACAGCGGTCGCAGACGGACCGGGGCGGCGGCTCCCCGGCGAACCGCGCCCGCAGCCTGTCCCGCGACCCGGCCGCCCGGCGTCCCGCCGAAGCCGCGCCGGCGATCCGGCCGGAAGAGCCCGAGCAGTCCCGGGCCGACACGGCGGAGAAGCGGCCGGTGACAGTCACCGCCGAACCGCCGCCACCCGTCGCACCGCCGGCATCCGCCACGCCACCGCCGGTCGCACCGCCGCCGGTCGCACCGCCGGCATCCGCCACGCCACCGCCGGTCGCACCGCCGCCGACCGCACCGCCGGCACCCGTCGCGTCGCCGGAGCGTCAGCCGTCGCCGGAGCCTCCGGAGGACGAGCGCGGGCTCGGCGACGACCTGTCCGGCGACGATCGGCGGGTCCTCGAGGAAGGGGTCCGAGTCGCGCGCGACCGGGCGAACGAGGCGCTTCCGATCATGCGCGACGCGCTGCGGGTGATCGACCCCGGCGGGCAGCGGGCCCACCTCGTCGGCACCGGCAACCGCACCAAGTCCCTCGCGTCGCTGGCCCGCAAGTACCAGATGCGGCGGGTCACCACGGGCGTCACCGCCGAGGCGTTCCTGGCCGGCAACCAGGACGGCGCGCGATTCGCCGTCCAGGTCTCGCCGGTCGGGTACGCCACCACGGTGCGCGAGGTGCTGGCCGAGCTGGCGCGACGCGACTACACCGTCCGGGGCGACGAGGACGTCAAGAACTTCTGGGTGCCGGGCAACGACTGGTGCGGGCTGCGGGTGATCGTGCGGAACCGGCAGGGCGATCCGCTGGAGGTGCAGTTCCCCACCGAGTCGTCCTGGCGGGCGGCCACGATCACCCACCCGTTCTACGAGGTGGCCCGTCGCGGGACGGCCCCGATGTCCGAACGGGTGGACGCCTTCCTGGAGATGCTGCGCATCCAGCGCGACCACGGCCGGCCTCTTCCCACGGATCTCGACGGGCTGCCGTCGGGCCGGTCCCGGAGCTTCGCGCGATTCATCGACCGGAGTCCCGGGTTGTGGCAGACGTACCTCGGCCAGTTGGAGCGGGAGGGCCAGACCCTGTCCGACGTGGTCGTCGCGCACGGTCTGAGCATGACCGAGATCTTCACCGCGGAGGAACGGGAACGCTATGACACCGGACCAGCTCGAATATCACGCGGTGACACCACCGGCGGCGCCGACGCCGACGGGACTGATCGCGGTACGGCTCTGGCCGGGTCCGCTCCAGGCGGTGGTCTGGCACGTGCCGCGGCGTCGGTGGGTCTACGCACCGGAGGCAGCGGCGCCGCTGCTGTTCGGCCGTCACCACACCGGGTGGAGCCGGTCGGTGAGTCGGCCGGAGGCAGCGCTGATCGCGCGGGATCACCTGGGCTCCGAGCTACCGACGGAGGCGGAACTCCTCCGGATCTGCCGGCGGAGCGCCGTGGGTCGATAGCAGATCGACCGGCGCCCACGGAGGAGCCGACACCGCCGCCCGACCCGATCCGCCTCCCCTTCCGCCGCCCCGCCGGCTCGCCGACACCTGTGGAACCGGAGCGGTTGCGGACCGAGGACCGTGCCCTGCTGCTGGGCGACGGCAACCACCTGCTGGCCGCCGTCCTCTACGGCGAACTCGACAACGTCGACGAGCAGGCGTTCCAGAACGAGGTGGTGCGGGCCGACCTGACCCGGCTGCGCGACGAACGGGCCCAGCAGCGGCGCGTGATCAGCACCACCGCGCTCACCGATGTCGTGGCGGACCTGCACGATCTCCTCGTCCCCCGGATCGCTCAGCTCACCGCGGCCCAACTCGCGGAGATCCGGGCGGCGGCGGCCGTCGTGCCGGCCGGTGACGACGCCGCCCTGCGCGCCACACTGGCGGACCTGCTGCGCCCCGACACGCCGCACGACCAGCCCGACGTCGGGCCGATGCTCGTCGCGGTGCTGCTCGGACGGCCGGTCGTCGTGGACGACGGCACCCGCGCCCGGTCGTTCTCCCCGGCCGGCGCGACAGGCGTCCCGATCCGGCTCTACCGCCACGCTCAGGCCGGCACCGGCCACGCCGCCTTCCACGCCTCCGTCGCACCGCCCCCGGCACCCCCGGCACCGGCAACCACCCCGACCACGCCGGTCGCGTCCCCGGCGGAGCCGGCCGCCCCGGCCGCGGTCACCGATCCGCCCGTCACGCTGCGGTTCGTTCCCGGCCGTCACGAGACGCTCGCGGACGACGTCGACCTGGGCGAGCTGGCCGGGAGCATCGCCGACCGGGTGGTCCGCACGGCCGCCCACCGGCCGCCCGAGGGCGCTCCGGTCATCGTCACGATCGAGGGCCACGGCGACGGCCCCCCGCGACTCCTCGGGCGCGCGCCGACCGGGCTGGGGCGTCGGCGGGCGCAGTGGCTGGCCGACACGCTCGAACAACGGGTCCGGCAGGAACTCTCCCGGGCCACCGGCGGCGACCCGCCCATCGTCCTCTTCCGGCACCGGCCGGCGGCGACGGCGTCGGACCGGGGTCGCGGCGGCAGGTTCCGGCGTACGCTGCGGCGACTGGCGCCGGGCGGCCGGCCGACGCCGGGCGGCGGAGCCCCGCACGTCGGCACGGTCACCGTGCACGTCGCCATCGCCGACTCCTGGGACCACCACCGGCGGGCGGTCAACCCGACGCTTCCACCGACACCCGCCGCCGTCCCGGTCGGCGACGGACAGCTCCATCCGATCGCGTACGCCGCGGGGATCCCGGCCCACGCGGTGCCCGACCTCGACCGGCTCACCGGCCGGCTCATCAGGTATGCCCGGCAGCACGGGGTCCCCGAGGACGCCACCGCCCGGGACCGGATCCGCGGCGTGCTGGGCAACAACTACCGGCATCTGGTCGGCGACGGGATGGTCGTCTTCATCGGCAACGTGGAGGTGCGGGTACGCCTGGAGTTGACCGACCCCCGCCAGGAGTCCGCACCCGGGCCGACCACCGCCGACCGGGCCGGGGCCGGCGCGGGGCGGCCGGACGGGGAGCCGGGCCCGCCGCCCGCGCCGGCCGGACGGGCCGCTCAGGTGCGCGCCACCGAGACCATCCACGGCACCTTCCAGGTCGGCGCGCACAGCGAGAGCCACTCCGGCCCGGTCAGTTGGTTCCGCTTCGGCGGCTCACCCGGATTCGCGTTCGGCGTGCCGCACCTGCTGCTCTCGGTGCGGATCGGCGCCGCGGTGCGGTTCGTCCGCAACCTCGTCAACCGGTCCACCGGCACGGTGCGCGACGCCGAGGTCGGCCGGGTCGAGGACACCCGCGAGGACGCCGCCCTCATCTCCGCCGCCGCGCGGTACCACCTGCAGGTGCGCCACCAGGCGACCCAGCGCTGGGCCGACCTGCCCACGTCCACGCTCGACGCCGCCGAACGGCTGACCCTCGCCCTGCCGGAGAAGTATCTGGAGCGGGCCGAGCCCGGCCGGGCCGCCCGACTGGCCGCCACGATCCGGCCGAACGCGCGCGCGCCCCTCGGCGCCGACCGGCGTCTGCCGAAGGTCTTCTACGCCTCCGGGCTCACCAGCCTGCACCTGCTCGCCGACGACATCGTCCGGCAACTGGAGCGGGAACGCGGACCGATCCCCCTCGGACATCCGCTGCGCTCCGACGTCTGGCACCGCGTCTCCAACCTGGACACCCACCTCGACAAGGCGGTCAACCGGTACCGCGGCTACGCGTTCACGCTCGTGGAGAACGGCCGGGTCGTCGCCGACGTGCGGATCCGCACCCGGCGGGTCGGCGAGGGCCGCCCGGTGAGCGCGCCCAGCGACAAGGCGCACGTCGAGGAGGTGCGGACCGCCATCTCCGGTACGACCGCCGGGTCGTCGGTCACCAACGACGCCAGCATCGAGCCGAGCCTGGAGTTCCTCGTCGCGCGGGTGCCGAAGCTCAGGTTCGCGGTGAAGCTGCCGTACGCGCGGTGGAGCTGGTCCAACCGGAACGGCAACTCCGCCGGGCGGCTCGGCCTGTGGGTCCTCGTCTCGCGCTACGCCAGCTTCACCTCGGCATACCAGATGGAGTTCGACCACCAGGCCACGGTGCAGGTGCGCCGGCGCCGCAACGTGCTGGTCAAGACCGGCACGGCGGTACGGGGGATGCGGCCGCGCACCCGGCACGACCATCCGGGCGCTACCTACCAGCCGCTCGAGATCAGGGGCTCGGCGATGGTCCGGGTGCCCACCGCCGACGCCGTCGCGTACGGCATCGAACCACCGTCGAAGCCGGAAGCGGCGCCCACACCGGAGGCGCCCCCGGCGGTCGCCGACGCGGCGCCACCCACCGTGCCGGAGCACGCGCGCCGGGGCCGGGGCATCGGCAAGGGCATCGTCGAGGTGGACCCGCAACTCGTCGACAGACTGGTCGACCGGGTCGAACGGGAACTCGCCAGGTTCGGCTACGTGGTACGCGACCCCGACGCGGCCTTCGAACGCCGCTCCTGGTTCAGCCGCAAGCGGGACAGCCAGGTCAACAACGGGGTGCTGCTGCGCAAGCTCATCTCCACCGCCGCGCTGGAGTCGAACTTCGACGGTGTCCACCAGGGCGGATTCTCGATCACCGTGCGGAAGCGGCACACCGGGTGGTTCACCACCTTCGGCGTCCGTTCGGCGCGCGTGACGATCGAGGCCCGCCCGCGGGAGGTCCAGGACGAGCGCGGCCTGACGGTCCCCGTCGACCCGACCTCCGATCCCCGCCGCACCAGCGAGCGGCACATCGTCAACCTGGAGATGGGGCTCGACTCCGGCGGCTCCTCGGCCGGCGGCGGGCAGGGCTTCGCGGCCGGCACGAAGCTGCGGTTCCTGCCCACCAAGACCGGCCGGCAACTGCAGGGAGCCGGCATCGGTGTGGAGTGGGACCGGGGCGTCGGCGGCGACGAGTCGGTCAACCAGGTCAGCAACATGCCCCGCCTGATGGAGTACCAGGGCGAGCTGACCGAGTTCGAGGTGACGACCCAGTACGGGGTGGTCATCGAGCACGACCGCCAGTGGTCGTGGAAGCAGCTCGTGAAACGCGCCCTCGGCCGGTCGGTCGACACCCGTCGCCTGCCGACACCCCTGCCCCCGATCCCGAGCACCGCGACGGTCCGCGTCGTCCCCGCCTTCAACACGAAGCCGGCGCACGGCCCGGAGCGGGCCGCCACCGGCCGGAAGGACACCCCGGTCGCGGTGCTCGACAACGCCGCCGTCTCCTATCTGGACGTGACCGGCCTCCTGACCACCGCGCGTGGCCGGATGCAGCGGATGGCCAAGCCCGGCGGCACGGCCGACGAGGAGATCTCGACCTTCCTCAACCACGCCCAGGTCCTCTCCCACTTCCCCGAGGTGGCCCGGGGCCGCTACACCACCGACACGTTCTTCACGTCGAAGTTCTGGCGCGACAAGCACCGGACCGTGTCGCTCAAGGCCGATCTCGGCGCCTCCCAGTTCGTGGGCGCGACCAGCGACCCCTACGTGCTGGGTCTGATCAAGCTCTCGCTGACCCAGGCCGGCCAGTCGAGCAGCCGCCGGAGCGGCGTCGCGGTGACGCCGCTCGACCTCGGCGCCGGCGGGGATCCCGGCCGGTCGAACGTGACCGGGGTGAGCGCGTCGCTGACCCACACGATGCGGTGGGGTCGGAGCCGCTCCCGGTCGACGAAGCAGACCGGCGGTCGCGAGTCGCTGGAACTCAACTTCCAGCGCGCCTACGCGTTCCGCGCGAAGGTCCGCTACGACCTGCGCATCGGCAAGACCAAACGCGCCAAGCTGCTGCCGAACAGCAACTATCCGCCGGTCGCCCGCCCGATCACCGACGTCGAGCCGATGATCTACCTGCTGTCCGAGCCGGACGCCCTGGAGCACTACGCCCGGGGCGACGTCCCCCTCGACGACGAACAACTCCTGGACATCGTCGCCCGGTGGGTCGGCGGTGACCTCAAGGTCTCGCACCAGCTCATGGCCCGCGTCCTCATCCAGTGGGAACGGACCGCGGCCGCCGAGGACGAGCCGGACCGCCACCACGACCTGCGGACCGACGCCGCCCGCGAACTGGCCCGCAGCCATGCCTGGACCGACCTGGCGATGTCGCCCGAGGTGATCGGGGAGTTCGAGCCCCTCTTCGACACCACTGTCGTCCCGACCGCGGCCGCCACCCGGAAACTCGGCCTTCCGCCCTACCTGCGACCGGGCCCGGGCGCCTCGCTCGGGCACAGCGGCATCCACTCACTCACCCTCAGCGACGGGACGGCCCTGTCCGACGTCGTGATCGACGCCGTGGACCAGTTCGAGCCCGGCCTGCTCGGCAAGACCCACGACCGGCTCGTCCCGCCGCCGGACACGCCGCCGCGCCGCCTGTGGTGGCGTCGCCGCGCCCAGGTCTCACCGTACGTGGGGCGGTTGCAGGGCGGCCTCGACGCGATCCAGGCGCTGTTCGACGGCGGGCGGGACCAACCGCTGCTGGAACAGGTCCTCTCCCCGGACGGGGTCTCGCTCTACTTCGCCAACCCGCACGGCTGGTTCGGCCAGGACATGGTCGAGGTCCGGGTCAGCGCCACGTTGACCAGCCGACCGGAGTTCGGCGACTACGTGCGCGGCAGCGGCCTGGAAACCTACCGCCACCGGTACGTCGAGCGCCGCGCGGCGACGGACCGGCAGTTCACCCGCGGCACCTCGGCCGGGTTGAAGCCCACGTTCGAGCACCGGCCCGACACCCCGCCGACGCTGGAGGAGCAGCGCAGGTCCGCCCAGCAGCGGGTCACCACCGGACCCGGCGTCCGGTTCGCCGACGGGGTGAGCCGGTCACGGGCGACCACCGAGCAGTTCACCTACGAGTCGACCACCTACGACTGGGGCAACTACTACCGGGCGACGGCCGACGTCGAGTTCACCGTCGAGGTCCGACGGCTCAAGCTCGGCGGGCGACGCGTCACGAACTGGCTGACCAGCAAGGTCATCTCCCGGTTCCGCGGCGGCGCACGGCCGCCCCTGTCGCCGGCGGCCTCGCGCAACTGGGTGGCCCGGACGCTGGGCCGGTTCCGCCGGACCGAACGGTCCCTTCCGCCGCGGACCGTCCGCGGCTCGGTGGTGTTGAAGGTTCCGAAGAGTGTCGCCGAGGCCACCCCGGCGGCGGCGCCGACCGGTCTCCGGTCCGACGTGAACCCGACCGCGCTGCCCAAGGACGCCTTCGTCGACAGCGTGCAGGTGCACGGCGCCGAGGCGGCCAGCCGCCGGCTGCTCGGGGCGCTGTTCGAGCGGCCGGTCAAGTGGAACCGGTGGCTGCCGTCGCGCTGGGTGACCCGGCCCGGATACCACACCAGCGCCTCCGTACGGGCCCTGGTGACGCGCGACCTGCTGGCCGCTCTCACCCCGGAGGCCATGAGCCCGGACGGGGTGCAGGTCGCCGCCGACGCCTTCGTGCCCGGTCACTCGAGCCGACGGGCCGACCTCACGCTCCGCTGCCGGCTGGAGAACATGGAGATCGTCTCCGAGCTCGACGGCACCGGCACCGGCCGGTACGCGAAGTACCAGCAGGGGTTCAGCGCCTCCACCACCCACGACACGCCCTACCTGGCCGCCGGTCTGAGCGCGGGCGGCCCGGCCAAGCTGAGCGTCACCGACGGCTCCAACCCCAGCGAGGCGTACGGCGCGCACCGCACCGAGGGCGACACCGACCTGAGCCGGCAGGCGCCCAAGTCGCACACCAGCACGTTCGCCGACGCGCACCGGCGGGAGGAGCACGTCAAGCAGCAGGGCCCGACCGTCCTGGTGCGGATGTACGGCCGGTACCGGCTGGAGGGGCACAAGCACATCGTGCACTGGTGGCGCCCGACGTCGTGGGGGCGGCGCCGGATCAGCGACGAGTTCAGCGGCGACGTGTACGTGCAGATGTCCAGAGCCGACTACGACGCGCTGGTGGCCGAACAGCGCCGCGCCGAGTTCGGCAGAAGGTTGGACCCGGCCGGGCGGGACCGCACGCGGCCACCGGTCGCCGGGCCGCAGTCGCCGAGCCTCGACCTGGTCGACGCGTTCGCCCGGCTCGACCCGTCCGGCGCCACGCCGGCGCCGGACGGCCCGGACCTGGCCCTGCTGGGCCTCGCGCGGGACCTCGGCGGCGGGGTCCGGGTCGACGCCGAGGACGTCCTCGTGGTGGAGGTCGACACCGCCGGCCAGGCCCGGCAGCTCCGCGAGTCCGTGGACGGGTGGGCCGCCGGACACCTCACGCCCGCGCAGATCGCGGCCGTGCACGAGGCGGATCCGGCCGGCCGGGACCTGGTCACCCGGATGGTCGACGCGGTGCACGCGGCCGCCCCGGCCGGCGCCCGGCCGGAGCCGCCGTTGCACATCCGGCTCCTGAACGACCCGCTGCGCGCCGCGCGGGCGCTGGCCCGGGCGCTGCGCGTGCCGGTGGAGCTGCGACGGCGGGACACGGCCGGCGGCGTGACCGACCGGTTCGGCGTCGCGCCGGACGGCTGGTACGTCGAACTCGAGCCGACGATCGGCAGCCGGCAGGTGGTGGCCGCGGAACTCGCCGTGGACGCGCTCCCGCCGCACCTGATCGACAGCGCCGTGCGGCTCGGCGTCACCCGCGACGAGTTGGTCGAGCTGGCCCGACGGCCCGAGGGCCAGTTCCCGGCCGAGGCGGAGCGGTTCCTCCGCGAGCGGGAACGGGCGGCCCGCCCGTCCGCGTCCCCGCCGTTGTCGGCCGAGCAGGACGGCGTGCTCACCGCCCGCGGACTGGTCCCGCTGGCACCGGAGTCCGGGCCGGACTCCTGGTTGCGGGCCCTTTCCGCGACCGCGCGGCGGCAACCCGACCCGACGGCGGAGGTCCGGCAGGTCGCGGCGGCGACCACCGCCGCCGAGCTGCGGACGCTGATCGCCCGGCGGCAGGGACTCGCGGACGACGCGCCGCCGCCACCCCTGGCGACCGTCCCGGCGGTGCTGGGCGTCGAGGTGGAGACGATCGCCGCCGACGGGACCGTGACCACCAGCGGGCCGGCCACCGGCCGGCCACTCGTGCTGGCCGAGGTGGACGGGAACGCGTTCCGCCCGACCGGACCGGCGGCGACCCCGACCCCGGTGGTCAAGCTGCGTCGACAGCGGCCCGTCACGTTCCTCTCCCCGGAGCGGGCCGCGTCCGACGAGCCCGGCGGGGACACCACGGGGAGGACCCCGGTCGCGCGACGGCACTCCGCCCCGATCAGTCGAACCCTGACCGAGGTCGCCCCCGAGGACCGGACCGTCCCGGACCACGCGCCGGCGGCCCGCACCCCGGCGACGACCGAGCCGGCCCCGCCGGCCCTGAGCCAGCACCGGACCCGGCGGATCGCGCTGGACGACCGGCTCGTCGCGATCACCAGCCGGCTTCGGCAGCACATCGGCGGCCAGTCCGATGCCCGGGTCCGGCAGGAACGGACGGCGGAGGTGGACAAGCTCACCGGGGCCGGGACCGGCAGCCGCCTCGCGGACACGGCCCAGCTCGTCCAGACGCTCACCGAGCTGCTCGCGACGTATCAGCGCACCGACGCGGAGCGACCGTCGGTGCTGCGCCTGCGGCAGCGGCATCCGGTGGACCCGCCACCCGCGCGCGGCGACGACCGCGGTGGTCCGCGCGTGCGAAGCGACGCCGAGGTCCGGCTACGGCACTACCTCGCGACCAACGACCCGGACGGCGCGCGACTGCGCCACCTCGAGGACCTCCTCACGGCCGGCGCCGACGAGCGGATGCTCGACAACCTCATCGCCGCCCGGCTGGAGCACTACGAACGCGAGGACACCGACCTGGCCGCGGCGCCGGCCTGGTGGCACGAGGGCAGCCGGAACCGCCCCGGCGAGTTCTTCGCCCCCCGCGCCCACCAGCAGCGGTGGCTCAGGGCGAACGGCCTTCAGGTGGGTTGGGTGCCCGACGACGGGAACTGCGTGTTCGCCGCGACGCTCCGCACCGTCGGGACGGACCGCGTCACCGAGGCCGCCCGGCTGGTGGCCCGGGCCGCGGGGCTCCCGGGTGCGGTACGCGTCGACGACCCGCTCACCCTGCGGGCGTTCCTCGCCGCCGTGTTGCGGCGGTCGCTGGAGCAGCAGCACATCCGTGACACGTTGCGCCTGGCCGAGGCCGCCATCCACCCGGCGGCCCACGACATCGCCCGGACCGGGCAGGCGCTGCTGACCATCGAGGACCTGGCCACGTCGATGGCGACACCCGGGGAGTACGACAACGACCAGGGGGACCACTACTGGTTGGTGGTGACCCAGGTCCTCCGCTGGGCGACCGACCTCGCCACCGCGCGGGGCGGCGACCTCCGCGTCGATCTGCAGGGGCTGTCGGAGGGCACCGACGAGGCGGTGCTCAGTGGCGGCGGTGGCACCACGCCGACCCACGTCATCGTCCTGGTCAACCAGCACTTCCTGCCCACCCGGAGACGGCCGGTGGCCGGCGGCCGGGACGTGACCGTCCTACCCGCCGAGGTGGCGTGGGACCTGCCGCTGCCCCGGACCGGGGAGGGTTCGCCGGTCGGGCTCGCGCGGCTGCGGAGCGAGGTGGAGACGGCCGCGCACCGCGTCCCCGCGCTCGACAAGCGGGTACGGATCGCCGTGGCCGACCGGGGTGCGGCCGGCGAGGACGCGTGGGCCTCGTGGCAGAGCTTCGTCGACGGGTTGGCCGCGCTGCACGCCCGCATCGACGGGGTGACCGAGCGGACGCTGCCCGCCACCCGTACCGAGTTCGGCAACCTGCTGCTCACCTATCAGCTCGCCCATCGCCGACTGGCCGACCTGGGCACCGAACTGCCCGGCAGCCGGCAGCTTGTCGCGCCGATCGACGGACCGCGGGACGGGGTGCCGGTCGCCCCCGGGGTACGCCGGCCACGCCGCTCCGGCGAGCCGGAGGGCCTGCTCGGCGGCGCCACCGGCCTCGAGGTGGAGTTCGCCGGCCTCGCGCTCACCTTCCCGGTGCTGCCGGCTCCCAAGACGACGCTGTTCCGCCTGGCCGACCTGTTGGCGGTCACCTACGACACGAACCGCCGGAGCTTCATCCTGGAGGTCGTCACGGCGCCGACGGGTGTCCTGCCGGGCGAGGAGAACCGGGCCCGCCGGGACGAGGTGCTCGACGCGCTCGACGCCGTGAACGCCGCGCTGGCCTCGGTGACCGGGCCCACCCTGCTGTCCGACCTGTTCCCGCCGGAGCGCGGCTTCGCACACCACGTGCAGGGCGTCTCGATCCGGCCCAGGGCGGATGAGCCGCACACCCGCTACGTGCAGTTCACCGTCGGCGCCCCGATGCACGCCCTGGTCGCCCCGCTGGAGTTCATCGCCGCCGGCACCTACAACGAGAACTCCCGTCGCCACCTCCTCGACGGACTGGACTTCTCCCAGGTGGTGACCACGTCCTATCTCACCCAGGTGCTCGGGTCGCCGGTGCCGGCCTTCGCACTGCCCTTCCTCACCGACGTGCCCGGCACCGAGGAGCTACGCGGCTACCTCGCGCTGCTCTACACGCAGGTCGTCGCGATGCTGCACCAGCGGGTCGCGCCACCGCGCTCGCGCCTGATCAGCAAGAACTATCTCGCGGCGGGCCTGCGTACCTCGGTGTCGGGGCTGCGCGCCCAGCTACCCCCACGCGTACAGAGCTTCCTGCACGAGCAGCGCGACCGGATCACCGAGATCCTGCTGGCGGGCTTCACCGATCGGGTCGCGCACTCCCTCCACGCCGACGCCCTGCTGGACACGAGCCTGCGCAACCCCGCCGCCGGCAGCGTTCGTGACTACCTGCGAAACGCGCTGAGCCCGGCGGGGGCCGGCAACGTGCCGATCAGTCAGAAGGACGCGGTCAGCATCAGCGGCTCCTTCGCCATGGACGACAACGACGGTGCGCTTCCGACCCCGCTGGCCGTCGTCGAGGTGCGCCACATGGGTGACTTCACCATGGACGAGTCGCAGCTTCACGGGCACCTCAAGTCCTTCGATCACCTCATCCGCGCCGGGTACGAGCGCGAGGCGGCGGACTGGGACCGTCCCTCGGCGCTGCGGGCGCGGGTGCTCGCCGCGGTGCGCCGCAGCCAGGCGGGCCTGGCCGTGCCGGCCTCGGTCGGCCGCCTCCGCACCGCGCTGATCGACACGCCCGCGCTGGCGGCGGACTGGCTGACCTCCGACGCGCGACACCCGGAGGCGCGGCTGGCCGACGCCGACGGGGTGCTGCTGCTGGAGCTGGTGGCGGCGGCGATGGCCGGCGACGACGTACGCCCGCTCCTGGAGCCGGCGCTGGCGGTGGCGCTGCGGTATGCGCGCACGCTGAACCTGGCTCGTCAGCGCGTCCTGGACCGCCACGCGGAGATCCTGATGAACGCACGTGACCGGTGGATCGAGGTCGTCCGGGCCCTGCACGAGCACCGGTTCCCCGGCGGCCCGGTCCCGGACCTGGCCGCGCTGACCGCCGACGACCCGTCGGACGACCAGATGTCCGACGACTACCTTTCCGACGACACGACGTCCGACGACACGGTTTCCGACGACACGGTTTCCGACGACACGATGTCCGACGGCGAGGCCACCGACGACGACACGATACCGACGGACGCGGACGAGGACGCGTACACCGGGCAGACCGCCGCCGACGCGCCGCTGCGGCTGCGCGGAGGCTCCGGCGACGGCACCGACCAATCGCACGCCGACCCGGAACCCGAGGGACCCGGCACGCCGGCGGCTGACGAGCCGGCCGCCACGCCCGGGACGCCCCCCGGTGGCAGCCGGTCGCTGGAGCACACGGATCCGCTGCACCCGCCGCAGGAGCATCCCGACACCCGCTTCACCGTCGAGCAGTACCTCCAGGCGTTCTGGGATCCCACTCCGCCCGCCACCGGGGAACTGACCTCGTCGGACATCCCCGTCGTGGTGCTGCGCGAGCGGGCCGCCGACGTCGGGCCGCAGTTCGCCGAGGACCTCGCCGACCGGGGCGTGCCGGCGATCCTCGAAACCGTCGACGCCGATCAGCGGCGCCAGTACTGGGGCTACCTGCCCTTCTGGGCCGACGGATCGCTCCAGAACCCGGTCACCGACGATCTTCCGCAGCTCGTCGAACACCTCCGCTCGCGGTACCTCGATCAACTGGCCACGATGGCCCGTGAGCTGACCGTCCGACGCCTGACGGCCGGTGAGAGCGCCCTGAGCACCGCCGACCTGTGGCGCGTCGTGCACGCCGCCGTCGGCCGGGCCGGCGGTTTCCGGGTCGGTCCGATCCGGGCGGAGGACCGCCTGCTGGAGCCGTCCCTCGATGTGCGGGTCCTCGCCGACGGGCGGGCGGCCGTCGACATCGACGAGTTCGACCCGGCCGTGGATCTGCCGCAGCGCCTCAACCGGGTGGCCGCCGAGGGCTACCGGGGCGAGGTCGACGGACCGCCGGCCCTGATCTTCACGAACGCGACCTACGACGACGTCCACTACCTGGCCCGACCCGGCGTCATCCTGGTCGTTCGCCAGGACGAGGGCGACGGATGGCTCGCCGCCTACCAGCCGATCAACACCAGCGACCTGGTCCAGGTGCGAGACGACGACCTACCGGCGCTGATCGACGCCACCCGGGCGGAGGAGCGACGGGACCTCGCGGGGGCGGTCGAGGAGATCCAACGGCGCGTGTGGGCGCTCGGCGGTCGGGTGCGGGTGACGCCGGAGCTGATCGATCAGGCCCTCTCGACGGCCGGACGGACGGACGACGCGCTGCCCACCGGTGCCCGCAACTACTCCTTGCTGGTCGCCGCCGGGATCCTCGATCTCCACGACCCGCCGAGCGGCGGAGCAGGTCGGTCCTGGCAGCCGCCCCGCGAGGCGTTCGTCGCGTACGGCGTCGGTGAGCACGCGGCGTTCGTGGCCGCGGTCGTGGCCGCCCGCGAGGACCTCCAGGGGTTCGTGGGCTGGACCGACGAGGAGGAGGAGATCCTCGACCGGCTCGACGACGACCCGGACGAGGGGGACGGGTCCGAGTACGGCATGGACGCGCTGGGCATCCTGGGGGCCACCGTGCGCGGACGAACCGCGTCCTTCGTCCGCGACCTGCCCGACAGCATCGTCGACCAGTACTGGCGCCGGTTGTCGGGCGAGCTGCCCGACGCCGGCGCCGCCGACCCCGCCCGGTTGCGGGCCTGGCTGATCGATCAGGTCCGGGCCGACGAGCCGCACCCGGAACTCCAGCCCGTCCTGCTGACCCTCCTCGGACGCCTGATCGACCGGCCGATCCTGGTCTGGGGCCAGGCGGGGCCGCCCGCCATGTACTGGCCCCCGGGCCAGGAGCAGCCGCCGATCCACCTGGTCCGGACGCCCGCGAGCGACCAGGGCCCGTGGGGCCACCTGGAGCGGTACGCCGTGGCGACCGCCCGCGGCGCCGTGTACGACGGGGAGCCGCTCAGCGCGGACGGAATGATCGAGTGGGCGGCCCGGCGGTGGGTTCGTTCGGTGACCGTGCCGATCGACCGGCTCACCGGCGCCACCACCCGCCGCGACGCCGTCATCCCGGTCAACACCCTGAACGACCGCACCGCCCGCGTCCTCGCCCGCACCTACACCGTCTACCCGGACCCGGACCCGGCCGACGAGCCGGCCGACGACTTCCTCGACCTGGAGGGCGGGTGGGGCATCCGGGACGTCGGCGAGGGCGCGTGGGTCTGCCCGACCACCGCGGCCGACGACGCCCCACCGCCGGTACGGGCGCGCACCATCGTCCTGGGCTCGGACGCGCCGCACGCGCCGCCGGTTCCGGACGGGATCAGGCGATGGGTGCTCAGCCAGATCCACCTTCAGGACCTGGCGGGCACGGTCGAGGTGGTCGCACCCGGACGGCCACGCTGGTGGGCCTACGTCGGCCCCACCCTGAGCGGGGTCGACGTCCCACTGGCACCGATCCCGGCGGGATTCGTGCTGGGCCCGGCCGCCGACCCCCGGATGGACGTCGCCCGGGGGCTGCCGGAGGGCGTCCGCGCCCGACTCGTCGTGGTGGGCCGGTTCTCGCCCGAGGACGTCATCGCGGCCGTGTCCGAGCTGTCCCCACCGGAACGGCTGGGACTGGCCGTGGACCTGCGCCTCGCCGACGCCCCCGCGACCCGGCCGGGTCTGCTTCAGCTGGCCGTCGACCTCGCGACCCGGGTGGACGTGCCGGTCGTCCTGCCGGTCGACGAGCTGGCGGCCGGTACCGGCCTGCCCGCCGAACTGACCCTGGTGCCGACGGACCACCTCGGTCGGCGGACCTTCGCCGTGCTGGCCGAGGCGGCGGAGATCCGAGCGGTCGACTACGACGGCATGCCGGCCGACGTACACCCGATCGTCAGCGCCGGACCGACGGCGCCGGACACCTACCGGCTCTCCGACGGTTGGGAACTGGAGACGATGCCGGGCCGGCGGCTCTGGCTCCGCCCGGCCGGCACCCCCGCCGCCCTGCGTGCCGCGGTGCGCGGCAGCGACGCCACCCCGCGGTTCGCGGTCGCCCACGGCGACGTGCCGGTGCCGGCCGGCGTCTGGACGACGATCGACCAACTCGCCGCCACCATCCCCGACGCGACGTTCGAACGGATCGACACCCGGTCCGACGAGGTGGAGGTCACCGTCGACGGTGCGCCGGACCGGCCCGCCGGCCCGTGGACCCTCTACCTGCACCCGGACGGCCACACGGTGGATCCGGACTCGACGGCCGCGCTCGCGGAGGCGGTCGACGCGATCAGGGCCGGGGCTCGGGCGAGCGCGACGGAGATCGTCCGAGTCTCGATCGAGGGCGTCGGCCACCCGGACGACGACGCGGCGGCCACCGGCGCCACGGTGCGGCGGACCAACGCGCTGCGACGCATCCTCGACGAGGCGGTCGGCGAACAGCACCGCCGCCTGCTCCGCACCCGGACCCACCGCGAGGTACGCCCGGCGGGGTCGGACGCCGAGCCGCTGACGGTGTCGGTCCGGGCCGTCCGGCACGACATCGTGGTGCGCGGCGGCCGGAGCCTCGTCGCGACCCCAGCCCCTCGACTCGGTGCCGGACCGATGCGGGCGTGGCGCCACGCCGGCGCCGGCGCCGTGGTGCTCGACCCGGGCGACGTGGAGGCGCCGGGAAACACCGGCCGCGCCGTCGGCGACCGGCTCCGGCGGATGACCGAGATCGCGGTGGCGCACCACACCGGGTCGGCCACCGGCCTGACGGTGCTCGCCCACCTCGTCGAGGAACGCTCGGCGGCGGGTCCACCGCTGGCCGTCGTGGTCGCCGGCGGTTTCCCCTTCGCGCATCCCACCGGCCGGCAGGAGCGACTGAGCCTGCTGACCGCCGCCGACTTCCTGCGCGACGTCCACACGCTCGCGAACCTGCCGTCCTTCTTCGCCTACCGGCCCGTCCCGAACAACCCGCCACCCGGCCGGCAGGACCCGAGGCTGGCGCCGGCGCCCGGGGCGCCCGCCACCCTGCCCGCGGCCGAGGACCGGCTGACCCTGGTGCTGGTGGACGCCTCGCTGGAGGCGGTCGTGCGGTTCTACCTCACCCTGGTACGCGAGAACGAGCTGCGGCGGCTCGCCCGGCGGCCGTTCGTCCGGACGCTGACGGTCGTCGACCACACCACCGGCAACACCCACCGCTCCGTGTTCGAACCCCTCCCCCCCGACCGGGTCGCCGAACTGCGCACCGCGCGCCTGCTGACCCGGGTACGCGACGGGCTCGGCCTGCTCCGCCCACCGCCCGACAGCGCGAACGCCACCCCCGCCTACCAGGACTTCGAACCACCGCCACCGAGGTCGACGTGGCCACTTCCGATCGGTGGCCGGACCGGAGAGGTGGACCCATGGCGGCAACGGGCTCTGATGGGCGTCTGGCCGATGCCCAATCCGACCAGACCGGTCTACCAGATCGAGGCGGAGGCTCGCTGGGTCGACCTGCTCGCGGACGGCGTCGATCCGTCCATCGAGGTCATCGTCGTCCACCACCGGGGCCTGCCCACGGGACTCTGGGTCAACCACGCCCTCCGGGTCGGTCGGTCCCGGGCCCAACTGGCCGACCATCCCGTCGTCGCGGCGCGGGAACTTCACCGCCACGTCAGCGAGAGCCACGGCAACTGGACGGCGCTGGCGGAGGGACGCTGGGCCGACCACCTGGAGTCGACGGGCAACCTGGCCGACCTGCACCTGCTCCGCCGCCTGGCCACGTGGGAGGGCAACCGGAACGTGCGGCACCTGCTGCTGGACGAGCAGCACGGCGACCGGCCGCGGGTGGTGGCGGAGGCGGTGGCGGCCGGACTGCCCGGCCGGTATCCGTCGACGTTCCTCCAGGACCAACTACTCGGATTCGTCGACGTGCTGGGCTGGGCGGCGGCGCGGCACGTCGTGGTCGAGCGGGGCGAACTCACCGCGGCCGGCGACGCGCTGCGGATCGACGGGGAGCCGCTCACCGTCGCCGGTTACCTCGACCGGTTGCCCGACCCGGCGGACGGGCGTCCGCTTCTCGTCGTACTCGCCGACGCCTTCCCGCGCGACGCCGACGGCGGCCCGTTCGTGCGGGCCCTGAGCGAGCAGGTCCCGGTCGTGCTTCCCGCCGCCCTCCCGGTGCACGGCATCATCCTCAACGGCTGGCGCGTGCACACGCCCGCCGGCCCGGGCTGGCACGTCGTCGACACCCTCGCCGGCGTCGCCCGGACCACGGTGCTGGCCGAACTGGCCCGGCGGGCCCGGGCCGGCAACCCGACCGACGACGAGGTCGCCGGGCTGCGCCGGCTGTTCGCCGTCACGCCACCACCGCCGCCCGACCGCACCGAGCACGGTTCGCCGGACGTCGGGATCGTGGTCGGCCGCGATCTCGCCGGAGGCCCGGCGGCGCGGTGGCACGACTGGCTCCGCTACCTGCTCACGGTGTCGCAGACCCGCCCGTTCCTGGTGCTGGACGACCGAGCCGTGTCCCCCGACGACGTCTTCCTCCGGGTGCCGGCCGCGGCCGTCCGGTCCGCCGTGGTCGGTCCCGCGGAATCGGTACGCGTCGTCGACCTGCGAGCGGCGGTGGACGGCGTGGTCGACGCCACGGTGTTGACCGACGAACTCGCGGAGCGGCTCCCGCTGTCGGACCCGCAGGCCTGGGCCCGGGCGCGGGCGGCCGGCCTGGTCGTCGCGCTGCCGCCCGAACCACCGGGCACCGTCCATCCCGACGATCCGTCCCGGGAGGCGGTCTCGCCGCTCGTACGCCGGGCCCGTGTCCGCGCCGCGACCGTTCGCGGCGCGGCGCCCCTGGTCCTCGTCCGCGCCCACGGCCACGTCGAGGGCGCCCGGCTGCCGGCCGCCGACGGGCACCCCGAGGTGCTGATCGTCGAGCAGATGCGGGGACTCGCGGCGATGACCCGCTACCGCCGGTCGGGGACCGTCGTGACCGACCTGACACGGGTGACGCCGTCGTCACCCCCGGACCAGGTGCTGGAGGTGCTCCTCGACCGGGGGAGCGTCGTCGTCGAGGCCGGCGTGGTCGACGGCGCCACGGTCCGGATCCCGACCGGGCCGACGCTCACCGCCGAGGGCTTCGTCGACGAGGTGGAGTGGACGGATTCGCCGCGCATCCTGGTGCTCGCCGCACCCGTCGCCCGCGACGCGCCCTTCCTGACCGGGCTGCGCCGACTCGGCCTCATCGTGATCAGCCGCGACGTCGCTGACGGAAACCCGTGGCGGGCCACGGTGCCGGGGCCGGCCGGCCGGCCCGTCGACGTCGTCCACGACGACCTGTCACGCGTCGTGCACACCGTCGTCCTGCTCGGCGACGGCGACACCTACCGGCCCCTTGTCGACCTGCTGGCCGAGCACCTTCCCGTCCCCGATGCCTGGGCCAATCTCGCCCTGACCGGCGCCGAGGGCGCCCAGGTCCAGCGCGGCGAGGCGGTGCAGCGTACGCCCTGGTCGCGACGGTCGCGAACCGTCGTGGCGGTCGCCCCGGAGGTCTACCGCGAGGTACCCCTCGCCGCCGTCGACGGCGGCGAGGCCGGCCGGGCCCGGCTGATCCGCCCCCAGCCGCCGCTGACCGCCTGGATGCGGGCGTTGCCGGCGCGACTCGACCATCGGGTCCACGTCGTCGACCCGCGCGCCGTCGACAGGGGAACGTCGCCGGCGTACCTCGTGATGCAGACGCTGAGCCGGCCACTGCCGGCGGTGCCGACGGTCGGGGAGCCGGGCGTCCCGTGGGTGGCCGTCGTGCCCGGCCAGGACCCGGAGGCACGCGCGGCGGTCGCCGCCGAGTTCGCCCGCGCCGGGATTCCGGCGGTCACCCGGGCAGACGGAACCTGGAGTCTGCACGTTCCGCCGTACCTCGATCCCCACCTGCCGGCCGGCGGGCCGACGGTCCAGGCCGGTCTGTCCCTCGCCGACGGCATCCGCACCGCCCGGCAGGTCGCCACCCGGGGTGGGAACAGGTACCAGGCCGAGGTGCACGAGTGGTTGCGGTTGTTCGCTACGGCGGCGGCTCACACCGCCGCTCCGCACGTGTTGCCGCATGACGATCCGACGGCCGGCCTCCGGCGGACGCCCGAGCCGTGGGAGGTGGCGCAGCGTATCCACCGGGAGCGGACCCGACAGTCGACGGAGCCGGCCGACGCCTGGACGGCCGCCGCGGAGGAGACGGTCCACGGAGGACTTCGGGTCCTGGCCGACTGGCGCGGGGTCGCGGTGCTGGGGAGCATCGCCGTCGACTGGGGACGCCTCACCGCGACCGGAACCCGGATCGGGATCGCGCACGATGGCCGGCCCGGCACCGTCGATCTCGCGACCCACCTGGCGGCGGACCCCGACGGTCGGGGCCGGGTGACGATCATGCCGCGCCTGGGCCTCCCGATTCGACGGCGCGAGTTGACCGGGAGGCTGGTGGCCGGTCTCGGCGCGGGCACCGTCGTGGTCACCTGGGACGACGAGAGCCGGCGGTGGGCGGTCGTGCACCGGGCCGGGGTCACGGGGTCGTCGGAGCACCTGCCCGAGGCGGCCGACCAGGCACACCTGCTGCTGCTGGCGGTACGGGCCGGGCTGGGGATCGGTCCCAACAGCCAGGAACAGCGCTATCTCCGTACCCGGTTCGTCGGCGTCGGACCGGACGCGGACGCCGTCACCGGCGGCGAGGTCACCGTGGCGGTGCCGACCACCGCCCACCGCGCCGGTCGTCGCCGGCGGCCCGACGGCGACGACGACTACCTGGCCTTCGTCGAGCAGGACGGCGGGGACGACCGCACGACGGTGCGGGTGAGTCCCGACGCCCTCCGTCGGGTCCCCTTCGACGGCCAGATGATCATCCTGCTGCGGACCGCGCATCCGGGCCCGGGCGAAACCGCGGCGCGCGTGCCGCACGTCCCCCCGGTGGCGCGCCCCAGGCGGGCGAGGCCGGCGCCGCGCACCGATCGGGACGACCGGCCGCCGGTTCGCTTCGGCGACCTCTTCCGCGACCGTTTCGGGGACGAGGCCACGGCGGACGGGGTGACGGAACGGGGGCCGCAGCCGGCCAGGTCCGACGACACCCCGGAGCGGCCCGCGAAGGACTCCGCACCCACGGAGACCACGCCCGACGCCGCCTCGACCACGCCACCGCCACCCATGCCGGACGCGCCACCCCGGCCCGCCCCGGCCGCCCACGGCCGGCCGGCCGCGGCGCACGTCGAGGTACCGGTGCTGGGCGACGGCAACTGCGCCGACTACGCGTTGATCGTCGCCGCTCCGGAGGCGGTCCTCGGTCTGGGTGGCTGGACCCGGCAGCAGCGGCGGCTGCTGCGGGGCCTGGTCAGCGCCCGACACGACCGGGTCGCCCACCCGCGTGGCTTCGGCCGCGCGGAACTCGGCGACATCGCGCAGGGCCTGCGGCTCCGGCTTGTCGCCTTCATCGACCAGATGGACGACGCGACCCTGGTGTCGTTCCTGGAGGGACATCCGACGGAGGCGCCCGACCTGCGGGAGGCGCTCTCGGACGCGGTCTACGCCGACTGGCGCACCGACGACGGCGACCTCGTCATGCCGCTGATGACCCACCTGCTTCGCCGTACGATCGTCATCGAACAGGATCGGCACACCGTCACCCTCTCGCCGCCCGACCCGAGCGCGGAGCCGCCGATCCGGCTGCGCCGGACCCACGAGACACCCGACGCGCACGCCGGACGCCGTGGGCCGGACGGCACACCACTGCTCGTCGAGCACTACGCCGCCCTGGTGCCGGCCACGCCGACCCCGCCGGCTCCGCACACCGACAGCGACGACTCGGAGGATCCACCCGGCGACGAGGGCGGACGTCCGCGGGTAGCGTCCGCGGGTCGGCTCCTCGCTCCCCTCGGCGGTGGCCCGACGACGACCCGACCGGTTCCGGCGCCCGCCCGGACGCCCCACGCCACCCTCGGCGACTTCACCGCGGCCAACGTCCCGTTCGTCGACGTGATCATCGAGCCGGGCCGGATCGACGACGACGGAATGATCCGCAGCGCGCGGTCGGACGTGCCGATGGACCCGGCCGCGTACGTCGAATCGCTCGGCCCCGTGACCGGGCAGACCGTCGTACGCTTCGCGCACGCCGGACTCCGGACGGCGGTCTTCGCCACGGCGGTCGCCCGACGGGGACCGATCGCCCTCTCCCACTTCGTCCTCGGCGGGAACGGACGGTGGCTCGTCCAGGTCATGGAGTACGCGACGAACCAGCTCCGGATCCTCGACGACGACCGCGCCGGCCCGGTCACCGTGCTGGCCAGGCGGATCCGCGAGGCCGACCTGACCGGCCTGCGCGACCACATGCGGCGGGAGCTGGAGGCCGCCGGGGTCACCGGCGAGGTGGACGACGAACGGGTCTTCCGGATCGCCCGCCGGCTCAACGACGGCGGACCGCCGGTCCCGTCCCCGGCCGACGAATCCACCGGCGAGGAGCCCGACCCGCGGCCCCGCGACGCGGGGATCGTCGCCGGCCCGCACGTCCCTCCCCCCACGGCCACCCCGACCGCGCAGGCCGACATCACGGCCGCCCCCGCCGGGACCCCGGTGTTCCACCCGGTCACCGCGCCACGCTCCGGCACCGCACCGGCCGCGCCGCCGCCGGTGGCACGGCCCCGGCCCACGCTGAGCCGATCCCTCACGCGTGCGGCCCGGGACGAGTACGAGGCCGTGCTGGCGAGCCTGCGCGAGCACGTCGCCGGCAACCGGCGGGCCGAGACCAGATCGCGGACCCTGGAGACGTACACGACCGCCGGCATGGACGACGGCGTCACCGAGATCCGGGAACTGACCGCCGTCCTCCGCCGCCTGCTCGACCGCTACCGGGCGGAGGATCTGGGTCCGGCCGAGGCCCCGATCTCCCCCGGCGACGAGGACACCGCCGGTGCGGAGGACCCGGAGGGCACGGCCGACGACTCGACCGCCCCGCGCCGGCAGCAACCACCGCCACGCTGATGGTCGGCGGGTGACCGTGCGATGAACCCGACGCCCGTGCCGTCCGTTGTCAACCGGTCAGGTCCCACCGCCGCCAGGGCCGACCGAGAGGGGGCACGGTTGACCGTCCCGCTGCCGCTTCCGGCCCGGGCCGGCGCGCCGACCGTCGACGCGCCACCCCCGCTCAACGACACACCCGAGGAGCTGACGTCACGCGCGACCGTCCTCGATCCGGGCCGGTGGGCGGGCCGGTGGAGCGGACTGGCCACGCTGGCCGGCCCGCCGACCGCGCCGGCCGTCGCCGCCGGCCCTCGGCCGACGCCACGCGACGCCCCGGCCGCGGTCAGCCCCGCACGGCCCGCGTCCGACCCACCGCAGCCGACCGGGACCCCCGCCGTGGCCCGATGGTTGGCCAGCGGTGAATGGGGCGCCGAGGACCGGGCCCGGCTGCGACGGGCGTTGACCGACCGCTACGACGCGTACGCCCGGGTGGTCACCCGCACCCTCGCCGAGGAGCCCGGCCTTCGCGCTGCCGGTCACGGCGCCGACCTGGTCGGCGACCTGGTGGCGCTCTGCGCCTACGCGGCGGACCCGGCGGCGGTGAACCATGCCCTCCGGGGATCGGACGGTCCGCCCGGGGCGGCCACGCTGCTCGCCCGAGGCGCGGCGAGCGGGCTGCGCCGCCTACCCACCGTCATCGGCCCGGTCTACGCCACCAGCAGCGCGCCGACGGCCGACGGTTACCGGGCCGGCGACGAACTCGTCGAGCCGGCCTTCGTCGACGTGCGACTGTCCGGCGGGGCCGGTCCCGACGTCGCGGTCGAGTACGTCATCTGGTCGGTCAGCGCCCGACGGATCGACCCGTTCACCTCGCAGGCCCGGCCCACGGCGGCCTTCCCGCCGGGCAGCCGCTTCGCGGTGCTCGCCGTCGACGATCCGGACGGCGACGGCCCCGTGCGGGTGCTGCTGCGCGACCGTACCGGTGAGCGCCCCGCGGCGGCCGGTCGGGGCGAGGAGATGCTGCGGCGGCTGCGCGCGAACGCGACCGCCGCCGATCTCCGCGGCCCGGTCACCCTGGACTTCCCGATCGGCCTGGACGACCGGGGTCACCGCTTCGTCCCGGACCGGCCCGCCGACGCGACGCCGGCCCGGCCCACCGCTCCCGTTCCCGGAGGTTCGCGACGATGAATTCCAGTGTGGTGTCGGTGTCGCACACCGAGCCGGGCGGGCTGCCCCGCATCGCCGACGCGCTGGCGGTCGCCGGCCCGGGCACGACCATCGTGCTCCAGCCGGGCACCTATCACGAGGAGCTGCGGATCGTCGGGGACGTCACGCTGGCCGCCGAGGACGGCCCCGGCACCGTGACGCTCCAGGCGCCGGACGCGGTCGCCCTCTTCGTCGGCGCCGGCCGGGTGGAGCTGCGCGGCATCACCGTCGTCGGTGGCGGCGACCGGTTCCCGGCGGTGCAGGTCACCGGCGGGTCGCTGCGGATGTCGGACTGCGAGCTGACGGCCGACGGGCTGGTCGCGCTGCACGCCGGCGACAGCCGCCTGGACCTCGACAACTGCGTGGTGCGCAACGCCGCCGGAGCCGGTCTGCTGCTGGAGAGCGGGATGACCGGGACGGTGCGGGCCAGCACCGTCCGCGACGTCGGCGGCGCGGGGGTGGTGATCTCCTCCGGCGCCGACCCGGAGCTGGTGGACTGCACGCTGACCGAGACGGCCGGACCGGCCGTGCTGTCCGCCCGCGCCGGTCGGGGCAGCCTGACCGACTGTGTCGTGTCCGCGGTCGCCGGGCCGGCGGTCGCCGTCGAGAGCGGCGGCGCCGTCCGCCTGCTGCGCACCACGATTCGTGACTCCGGTGGCCCCGCGCTGGTCGCCACCGGCGGGCGTCCGACGCTGGAGGACTGCGTCGTACGGGATGTCGACGGGCACGGGGTGGTGATCGCCGGGGACGCCGCCCCGACGCTGTCGCGCTGCCAGGTCGAGACCGCCACCGGGCACGCCGTGTTCGCCCTGGAGACCGCCACCGGCCGGCTGGTCGACTGCCGGCTCGACGCCACCGCCGCGGCGGCGGTCGCCGTCACCGGCGGCGCGGCGCCCACACTCGAGGACTGCCGGATCACCGGCGCCGGCGACGCGACCGTGGTCTTCGACGGCGGGGCCCGGGGCACCCTGACACGGTGCACGGTGAGCGGCGGCCGGACCGGCGTGCTGGTGCGCACCGGCGCCGATCCGGTGCTCGACGACACGACCGTGGCGGACTGCCGGGAGTACGGCGTGCAGGGCGTCGACGGCGGGCTCGGCACGGTGCGCGGCTGCACCGTCGAGAGCTGCGGCGAAGCCGCCGTCCGGGTCGCCGGGGGCCGGTTGGTGCTCACCGACTCCCGGCTGCGCGGCGGCCCGTACGGGCTGATCGTCGCCGGCGACGGCCAGGCCACCCTCACCTCCTGCGAGATCGGCTCGGCGGCCCGGGCCGGAGTCGTGGTCGAGGCGTCCGGCGATCTCGACCTGCGGCACAGCCGGGTCAGCGGCGGCGACCTGGTCGGCGTGCGGTTCGCACCGGGCTCCCGGGGCACGCTGGCCCGGTCGGAGGTCGTCGACAACGGCACGGACGGGGTGCTGCTGGAAACGCGGGAGCCGGTCGACCTGACCGGCGCCACCATCACCGGCAACCGGCGTGAGCAGATCCGCCGGGTGGGGGCCGCGACCCACCCGGACCGGCGGGAGGCGCCCCGGAACGGCGACCGCCCGGCCCCCGACGCGACGCCCGTCGTGCCCTTGGCCGACTCGGAGCCGGGCCGGCGGACCCCGGATCCGGGCCGGTTCCCGTCACCGGGGGCGACGGACGCCGAGGCGGGCGCGGCGGCGTCCGACGGCGGCGACACCGTCGCGCCGCTGCTGGCGCAGTTGCACGCCCTGGTCGGCCTGGCGGCGGTGAAGCAGGAGGTGGCGACCCTGGTCGGGCTGCACCAGGTCGCGCAGCGGCGGGCGGCGGCCGGGCTGCCCCGCCCGCCGATGTCGAGGCATCTGGTCTTCGCGGGGGCGCCGGGCACCGGCAAGACCACGGTGGCCCGGCTGTACGGCCAGATCCTGACCGCCCTCGGGGTGCTCGAATCCGGCCAGTTGGTCGAGGCGTCCCGGGCGGACCTGGTCGCGGAGCACATCGGCGGCACCGCGGTGAAGACCACCCAGAAGTTCACCGAGGCGCTGGGCGGCGTGCTGTTCGTCGACGAGGCGTACACGCTGAATCCGATCGAGGGCGCGGGCGGGCACGACTTCGGCCGGGAAGCCGTCGACACCCTGGTCAAGCTGATGGAGGATCACCGCGACGAGGTGATCGTGATCGTCGCCGGCTACTCGCCGCAGATGCGGCAGTTCCTGGCCGGCAACGCCGGCCTCGCCTCACGCTTCTCCCGCACCGTCGAGTTCGACAGCTACAGCACCGACGAGCTGATCACCATCGTCGACCGGCTCTGCCGCACCCACCACTACGTGCTGGAGTACGACACCCGCGCCGCGTTGGCCGGGCTGTTCGACGCGATGCCCCGCACCGAGTCGTTCGGCAACGCCCGGGTGGCCCGGAAGATCTTCGAGGAGATGATCGGCCGGCAGGCGTACCGGCTGTCCGCGCAGGGCGCCAGTGACGGGGTGGAGCTGGCCCAGTTGCTGCCGCAGGACCTGGGCGCCGCGCCGACCGCGACCGCCGGCTCGGACGCGGCCGGCAGCGCCGCGGTGGACGGACTGCTCGCCTCGCTGCACGCGATGATCGGCCTGGAGGCGGTGAAGCAGGAGGTCGCCGACCTGATCGACCTGCTGGCCAACGCCCGGGTACGGATCAGCGCCGGGCTGCCCGCCCCCGCGGTCTCCCGCCACCTGGTGTTCTCCGGGCCGCCCGGCACCGGGAAGACAAGCGTCGCCCGGCTGTACGGCCGGCTGCTGGCGGCCCTCGGAGTGCTCAGCGGTGGGCAGGTCGTCGAGGTGGCTCGCGCCGACCTGGTGGGCGAGTACATCGGGCACACGGCGCACCGGACCCGGGAGGCGTTCGACCGCGCCCGTGGCGGCGTGCTGTTCATCGACGAGGCGTACACGCTCACTCCCCCGGACGCCCACAACGACTTCGGTCGCGAGGCGATCGACACGTTGGTCAAGCTGATGGAGGACCACCGCGACGAGGTGGTCGTGATCGTCGCCGGGTACGACCAGGAGATGGCGGCATTCCTCGCCGCCAACGCCGGCCTGGAATCGCGGTTCACCCGGCACATCCACTTCGCCCAGTACACGCCGGACGAACTGCTGGCCATCTTCCAGAACCTCGCGGCGGCCAGCGGGTACGAGTGCCCGCTGGGCACGCTCGACGCGCTGCGGGCGCACTTCACGGCGGTGCCGAAGGGCCGGTCCTTCGGCAACGGCCGGTACGCCCGTCAACTGCTCGACGAGGCGGTCACCCGGCAGGCCAGCCGGCTCCGGGGGCGTACCGACCTGTCGGTGGAGGAGCTCCAGACGTTGCAGGCCGTGGACGTGAGCCCGGCCGCGACGCCCTGACACGGGCGGCGGCGCCGTTCCCGCTGGACCCCACGCCGGCCGGCGACGTTGTGGTGCGGGGAGAGTTCAGCGAGGGAGACCACGTGCGCAACCACCAGGATCCCCCCGAGGATCGAACCCGGACCGAGCTGCGGCCCGGGCAAGCCGTCGACCTGGAGGCCTTTCGGGGACGCCCGGACGCCCTCGCCCGATCCGTCGGCGCGGGCCCGTACGCCGGTCGCGCGGTGGCGGAACGCGACAGCCGCCGGCGCCGTCATCGTCGCCGCGGCGGTGAGCCACACGGTCCCACGCCTCGACCGTCGATCATGCCGATGATCTACCGAAACCCCACACCGGTGCTGGAGCCTGTCCGGCGTACGCGCTGGCGACCCGTACGCCGGCGCGGGACGGCTCTACTGCCAGGGGCCGCTGCGGCAGATGAACTGGGTGGTGCCGCTGTACTGGGTCGTGCTGCCGTCGAAGTAGCTGTAGCTGGCCCGTACGGTGCGACCGAGGTTGCTGGCCGGGCAGCCGGCGAAGAGGGTCGACCCGGCAGTCGTGAAGGTGCCGACGCTGCCGGAGTACCAGGTGATGCTCCAGGTCGTCGTGCCGGTGCTGCTGCCGTCGCAGTAGAACTGTGAGGCGCCGGACTCGCAGGAGGGCGCCGGGGCGGCGGCGAGGGCCGGGGTGGCGCCGGCGGCGGCAAGACTCAGAGCGGCAAGGGCGGACGCGGCAAGGACCTTGACGGTGGTACGCATGGAACTCCTCCGAACGTAGCCAGGTGATGACTCAACGCAACGCCAGCCTAGCCGCCGCATAGACGTACCTGGATTAGCCATTCGGTCGATCAATCAACCCAGGCTGCGAGCTCCTCAGCAAGCGGGCAAGGTGCTGACCCTACGCTCGGCGGCCGGGACGGTGCCGTCGGCCGCCATCCGCGACAGGAACGATTCGTCCGGTCAAGGGTGGGTAACACCCGGCATGACCGACCGTGCGAGTGACGATCGCGCCCCTTCGGCTCTCGACCGGGTCGTGGAGCGCGGCGGCCACGTGCTCACGACGGCGCGAGAGGAGGGTGGCGCGTTCGGGCGGTCCCGTCGGCGCCAGCTCGAGATCATTCTGGTGATCGCCGCTCAGGCGGGCCTGGCCGCCGCGCTGGCTGCTCTGTTGGCCGCCCGGTTCGGTCCCGGAGCACACGTGTTCGCGCCCGCCGCGGCGGTCGGCACCATCGCCACCGCCATCGGCCAACGGGTCCGACGCACCCTCGAACTGCTCGCCGGTGTCGGCGTCGGCATCGTCGTCACCGACCTGCTGCGCTATCTGGTCGGCTCGGGCATCGTGCAGACCGGCGTGGTGGTCACCGTGGCCATTGCCACCGCGCTGCTCGTTGCCGGGCGCGGTGGCGCCCTGGTCGGTCAGGCCGGCGGTACGGCCGTGCTGATCGCCACCCTCGCCCCCGCCGACCACAACCTGGAGGTGCCCCGCATCGTCGACGCTCTGATCGGCGGCTTGGCCGGCCTCTTCGTGGTGGCGGTGCTGCTGCCGGTGAATCCGTTGCGAGTGCTCGACAACGCGGCCGGACCTGTCGTCACGGAACTGACCCGGCAGCTTGATGCCATTGCCGAGGCGCAGACTACAGGCGACGCGGAGGGGGCCATGCGTGCCCTGCAGGCCCTACGCGGCCTCGGCCCCGACGTCGGCCGGCTCACCGACGCCCTCGCCGGGGCCGAGGAGGTGGTCACCATCGCACCGGCCCGGTGGCGTCGACGTCGACACTTCCACCGGTACGCGACCGCGCTGCGACACCTCGAACAGGTGATCCTCTACACCCGGTCCGTGGCGCGGCGCACCGTCACCGCCCTTCAGCACGACGAACCCATCCCGCCGGCGCTGCCGATGGCCCTGTCCCGACTCGCCGACGCCCTGCGGGAGCTGCACCATGCCTGCCGCGACGAGCGCGAGTTCCTCCGAGCCGGTCGCCTCGTCCTGGAGAGCGCGGAGTGCGCCGGCCGCGCCTGGGGGCAGGGAGTGAGCTCGCTCGGCGAAGCGATGATCAACGACATCCGCACGGCGGGCAGTGAAGTGCTGCGGGCCTCGGGATGCCGGACGGAGGAGTCGAACGAGCTGGTACGGCGGGCAGCCCGGGCGGGCGAGACGGAGACGCACCCGCCGACGCGAGCGCAGCTGTACCGGCCGGTACCCGGCCGGCAACGCCGACCAACCCGAGTACACCGGGGTGCCCGCTCCCACCAGGCACGACGGCGACGGATCCGGCCGACGGACGAGCGATGACAGCGGGCGGGGGGTCCGGCCGTGGGAGGTCACCGTCCGGCGCCTGCGCCCGGGCCGCCGGCACCGCGAAGTCCCACATCGCCAACATCCGGGCGAAGCTGGGGCTCGACAACCGGGTGGGCATCGCCGCCTGGCGTGGCGGAGCGGTCTGGCGGACGCTCTGCCGCCCCGGTGCGCTGAGGTCCCGGCTCCTGGCCGGCCGGTCTGCCCGGGGAACGGAACGGACATCGGAGGGCCGCTCCCCCGGCCGAGGGAGCACATTCCCCGTTGCCGGGGCGGAGAGGCCGTCCGTCGCCGTAGACCCTTGGTTGATGACTGTCGGTACTGCCGGGCCCGAGCGATGAGGGCGAGATCGGCGTCACGTCGGTCGCCAGGATCTGGTTGTGGGCGACGGCGTGCGCCCTGTTCGTCGTCGGTGAGGTGGCTCTTCGGTCGTACTGGATCGCGGGTGGCCGGTGGGGGTACGCCGCCTGCGACCGCACCGACCTGATCGACCCGCGGGCGGATGCGGCGCGGACCGGGTCGAGACGCCGCCCCTCTGGGCGGGGTCAGGAGCCGTGGGAGTCGGTGCCGCCCTCGCGGTGCTGATCGTGTGTCGAGGCGGTTCGGGTAAGGAGTGACAGGCACGCTCGTCGCCCGTCAGTCCTTACCCGAACGTCCGACCCCGGCGGCGCGCTCAGCCGAGTTGCTGACGGATGGTTCCGGAGCACGCCGGAGACCCGCCTTCTCCCAGCGGCAGAACGCCGGCCCCACCGGGCTCGGCGCGCACTACAGTCCAGGCTCATGACGACGGCGACCACGCGCGAGGTCAGATACGCGGCCGACGGCCTGACGATGATCGGGCACCTCGCGCTCCCGGCCGGCGCCGACCGCCGGCCCGCGGTCCTGATCGGCCCCGAGGGGGTGGGGCTCAGCGACGTCGAGCGCCGCCGAGCCGACACGCTCGCCGAACTGGGATACGTGGCGCTCGCCTTCGACCTCCACGGCGGACGCTATCTGGGCGACCCCGAGGAGATGCTGGCCCGTTGCATGCCACTGCTCGCCGACCCCGACCGGATGCGGGGCATCGGCCACGCGGCGCTCGACGTGCTCCGCGCCGAACCGCGGACCGACCCCGACCAGATCGCCGCCGTCGGCTACGGCACCGGGGGCGCGATCGCGCTGGAACTCGGGCGCGACGGCGTCAACCTGCGCGCGATCGGGACCGTCAACGCACTGACCACCGGCCGACCGGGCGAGACGGCGCGCATCCGCTGCCCAGTCTGGGCCGGGGTCGGGTCGGAAGACCCGATCATGCCGCCCGCGCAACGGGACGCATTCACCGCCGAGATGCAGGCCGCAGGCGTCGACTGGCGCCTCGTGGTCTACGGCGGCGCCTTGCACGCCTTCCACCACCACCGGTCGACCACACCGTGCTCCCCGGCGTCGGCTACCACCCACGGCACGCGCAGCGGGCTTGGCGTGACGTCGTCGACCTGCTCGCCGAGTGCCTGCCCACGACCCGGTGATCGCCCGGGTATGGCACCACGCCAACCCGCTCACCCTGGCCTACCAGGTGGGATTCTCCCCCGCGCCGCCTGCCGTGCCAGTTCGGGGTGACCCGCCGCTGGCGCTCGCTACAGCCGGGCGGGGAACGACGCTTCCACTCCCAACTCCGCAACAACGGCGCCATCGCCTGCCACCGAGGGACGCCCGACGTGCGCCAGCACCTCAGGATCGGCCGGACAACACCACCGGCGGGATGACGGGAACCACCGAGCGATCAGCCACGACAATCGCCCCCGATCGAGACAGGGTCGATCGAGGGAGTCACTGAGCTGAGAGTTGCGTGGTCAAGCGCACTTGACCACCAGTACGCGAAACACAGCATGGATGCTGCAATGTGGTGTTCGAGGGGACACGAACCAATGCCCCACCGCCGCCGCTAATCATCAGCGCGACGTTGAAGCTCACGTAAGGGTAGTCCTCTTGGTGACCTCTTCGGGCGCGCCGAAGAAGTCACCGAGTAGGAAGCCCTGCTCAGAAGGTTGGCAGTGGGATTCAAGTCCCAGCTCCCGGGATCCATGCCGACGCCAGCACCACGGCACCCAGAGCCATGCATCGATGGGGCACCACCCTCGTGAGCGGCGTCAGCGGGGTCCAGGACCACAGCCGGCGCCATCCAGACGGGAGCAGCGAACCCTGACCACTTCGGTGTTCCATGGGAGGTCGCTCCGCCTCGCTCGCCCGCATCGTCGCAGGTCAAAGGGCTTCGGCGCGTCGGGCCCTGGTGACCACTTCGGACGCGGTGACCACTTCGCCAAGCTGCACCCAATCTGCACCCACCTGCAAGGCCCGAGCAGCCACAAGATCCTTACTGCTCTGACCTGCAGATACCTCCTTACCAGGCGACATAGAGTGCCGTTGACTGCTGTTCAGTGCCGTTGAGTGCAGTTGTGTGAAACAGGACGCCGCACCGACTCTGAACTGCGGAAACGCGAACGTGCAGGTCGGCGTGGGTGCAGTTGAGTGCCGTTCAGTGCCGATGCACGGCATTCAGCGCCGTTCAATGCACCCGGCTGCTCCCATTCCGCTCCCCCAATCTCGGCACTACACCGTCGGCGGTTGACCGACGGCAGCGGCACCTGCAACCCGTTGCTACCGTCCTGGCCGTGCGACTCAACATGTGGTTGACGGGCACGATGGCCCTTGGGCTCGGAGGGCTGTCGGGTTGGGCAACGGCCGGTGCGGGCGGCTCGATGGACCGTGCTCCTGCCGCTGCCATCATCATGGTCGCCAGCCTCGCCGGCTCAGGACTCGCAGTTGGAACGCTTGCAGCCCTCAGCAAGCGGACGACCTGGTGGGCGGCCCTTGTGCTGCTCGGCTTCTACACCGGCACTTGGCTGAACTCGGCCCACCACAGCGCCATCGGGGACGCCCTCGTCCTGGTCCTCGCTGCCGTTCCGATCTGCATCGGAACCGCACTCGGGCTCGCGGCCGGCCAATACGTCGCGGCTCGACGGACTCCGACCCCTCGCTTGCAAGTTCTGGGCGCTCCGTCCAGCTCCGTCCGCACACGTCTCTGACGTCGAGCGCTGGTTCACCTCCTGGTGACTTCGGATCTGCCTGTCCGGCCCGGTTGCTGTCACCGTTGCTGTCGCCAGCAACCGGGCTACCGGCACTCCTGGAACTGACGCCGACCGACTACCGTCGACCTGTGCTCGATCCCGCAACCGTCTTCGACAGATCTGCCCCGCTGGAGGATCCGCCCAACAACGAGACTCTACGAACGGTGGAAGCGCAGCTTGGACACCAACTCCCTGCCGCGTACGTGGATCTGGCTCGTCGACACAACGGCGGCTCGTTCGCCCATGACGCCCACCCTGCGCCCAGCCGAACCTCATGGGCCGAGGACCACGTTGGCGTGTACTCGCTCGCAGCAATCGGTCGAACTGCCGACTTCAGCCTCTGCGGCGAGCTCGGCAGCGCGTTCTGGGTAGCCGAATGGGGCTACCCCGCCATCGGCATCTACATCGCCGACTGCCCGTCGGCGGGTCACGACATGATCGCCCTCGAATACCGCTCACCTGGAGAGCCAGCCGTCGTGCACGTCGACCAGGAGCGGAACTACCAGATCACTGTCCTTGCCCCCGACTTCGAGACTTTCATTGCCGGCCTCGTCGACGAATCCGAGTACGACTTCCTTGACTGATCGCCGGATCTATGGCGGCTGGCGGCTGGCCGGGGCGACGAAAATCAGTGGCGGCGTTGAGAATGCTTGGCTTGTGAACGACAGATGGCGTGACGTAGAGGCAGGTCGCCGTGAGCTCGACTGGTCCATCGCGGTCGGTGATCCGGCAGAGGCTCCTTACCTGACACCACTGGGTCGTCAGACGGCGTCTCGCATGATCGATGATCTCGAAGCGTTCTTCGGGCCAGGTTGGCTGCACAAGGCCGTGCGGCCCGCCAACGGTGTAGCTGGTCCGACCATGGGGCCATACTTCGCCTCGTTGACGGGCATTGGTGCCTTCGGAAACGTGGTGGGGCTGTGGGCGCGCCTGCAGTACCTGGTTGATGCCGCGACGCCGGGCGTCGGCCATCTGCGCCGAAACCTCCGAGCGAACCCTGTCGCCGACGAATTCCGCCACCACCTTGCCTTGGCGAGGCTCGCGGCGCAGGCGAAGGTAGCCGGCGCCAGGGTGATGCTGGAGCCCAGCAAGCCCCAAGGCGGTCCGGGAGACCTGCGGGCGGTTCGCGCCAGCAGCGACGTATTCCTTGAGTTGCGGACGCTCGGGCCGGACAAGAAGTTCCTGGAGTACAACCAGCAGGTGAGCCAGGCGCAAGCTTTTCTCCGGCAGCTCGAGCACCGGCACGGGGTGCACTTTGACGGCGAACTGGCACACGAGCCGACCGATGAGTGGCGGGAAGCCGTGAGTTCCGCCGCGCAGAAGTCCGTGGCAGGCAGCGCATCCGTCGAGGTTGCGTTGGAAGATGCGACTCTCACCGTGCGGCCCGGCCCGGCACCGGCAGGGACGGTGGTCTCTGGCCCGGTATGGGCGGCGGATCAGGGCCCTCGTCTGCTGCGTGCGCTTGTGGCGAAAGCCGTCAAGACGGAGTCAGCTGGAGCAGCCTGGTTGTGGTTGGAGGACGCCGGTGCCCTGTGGCCGCTCTCCGCGTTTGCCCAGGATTCTCTGCCGCGTAAGGAGGAGGCACTTCGCCAGGCCCTGGACCCATTGTTCGGCGCCCATCCGCATGTCCTGGGTGTGGTCCTCACCTCCGGCCAGCAGCGAGTCCGCACTCCCGGTAATGACATCGATCATGTCGGCCACCGTGGCGTAGCTTTTCGGCGGACGTTGCCAGGTGGCCTGATGCGCGAGAGCATCGTCGTCCACCGTCGCCTGGCCGTGCCGGGGCAGTATCTCCTCCTGGTCGAGATGTGCGCTGATGAACCGGCATGGCTCGACCGCGCGCTGGATGCTCTCGGAGTGCCCGGCGGTCTTGCCGCCCTGACCATGCGGCCGGCTCCGCCCACCAAGCGATGGTCATCCGAAGGGCCGCGACCATCGAGCCTCCATCTGCCGTCGTAGGCCTACGGAACAGATGCTCCTCACTCATCAATCTAAGTCAATTAGGGTCACGCCCCTCCTGCCGACTGGCAGGGGTCATGCTCCCTGCTCGCCGCCGGCCTCGGCCGAGTCCAAAGTCGCCGTCCGGGCACGGGTCCGTCTCGGCCTGCGACTCGGCGTCGCCGTCGGCGGCGTCGTCAGGCTCGGCCGCCGGCTCCACGTCGCTCTCGGGCAGCTGCACGTCCTTGAACGGCCGCAAGCCTTCGGCGTCCTCCACGTAGCCCTCGGCTTCGTCGTACCCCAGCTCGGCCGCGGCCTCGGCCTCGGCCTGCTCCAGGGCCCGTGGCTGCGCGGACTCCGACAGCTCTTGGCCTTCGGCCACCAGGCGGTCCAGCCACGGCAGCAGCAGGTGCTCTCGGCGGGAGTACCGCCCGGCCGCCACGGTCGACGCGTTAGCCTCGTGAGCGGCGACGAACCCGCGACCAGCAGCCCGTTGAACCGGTCGATCCCGGCGGTCTGCCCGTCGCGCGGGTCACCGCTCGCCAAGGCGGCGACCATCTCCTCCTCGGCCCGGTCGTAGAAGCCCAGCATCACCGCGGCGGCGCCCGTCGCGTCGACCAGCAGCATCTTCGCCACCTTCGCGCTGCCCCATCGCTCGGCGAGAAACCGACGCCGCACCTCACCAACGTCCAACAGTCTGACCGCACACCTAGCACCGGAGGGCAAGAGAAGGACGAGGTGGCCGGGGAGTACACCGAGGCCGCAGCGAAGCTTTCGATCGCGGAAACCACCCTCTGGCACTGGGCCTTCAAAGGCCGAATTTTCTGCCACCGCGTCGACCGGCTGGTCTGCTTCACCGACGAGGACCTGGACAGAGCCTTACAAGGCATTCCCCGCCCCGGCCGGCGTCGCTGATCGTGGGGACTCCGGAACAGCGATCACTACGTCGTACTCATCGGTTGCTACGCCGGCCAGATGCCGGCACCCGGAGGCCCCTCACATCACCTAGTAGCGGCAGAAGTTTGGCTCCGGCCGTCCACGTCTGCGTGACCGGCTGCAGTACCGTCATGCCGTGCATTTCGTGTATCGCTCCCACTACGAGGGCCAGTTGAGCAAGCGGGTCCGGCGGCTGCCGGACGAGACCGTGCTGAATTGGTTCCGGCGAGGCTGGGACTGCGACGATCCGGAGTCCTGGGTCGAGAACGAGCTGGGCGGTGACGTCTACGGCCTCGATTCGATCTTCGAGGCGGCACGGAAGCACGGCCTGTCTCGGCCGGCAACGACCAGCGAGCTGCGCGAGCTCCTACATGAGCACTTGTACGTCGAGGGTGACGAGGACTTCATCCGCCTCGACGATCACAGCCTTCGGGTACGGACCGATGACGACGAGGTGGAACTGGCCTACTTCTTCCTCGATGACGAGGTGGTCGCGGCCGCCCACGACCGGTTGGCATACCTGTTCCAGTCGTGGCCGTTGCCTGGTGGGGAAGGTGAGTTGACGTCGCTCGTCGCCGATGTGCCGGTAACAGTCGTTACGCCCGCCAGTACCGGTGACGCCAGCACGTACGCGGTGTTCCTCACGTTCTACGACGGCGAAAGCCTCGCCCGCGCCCAGCCGCTGGTAATCCCGGGGGTCGGGTTGTGGGAACTGGCCGGACATCTCCGGACCGCGGACCCCGACAGCGGTGCAGCATGGCCACCCGAGCTGCTGGTCTTGCGAGCGCTCGTCGCGCCCGAAGAAGCCGCCATCACCCCGGCGCTGGACCGGTGTAACAGATGGCCCGGCTTCAACCTCAACGCCGAACCGTGGCCCAACCTGCCGAAGGAGCACGGCGCCGCCCACAGCGAAGCCATGGCGCTTCTTACAACGGGCCGATATGTCGACGGCCGACGCCCCGACGCATCGCGCATCAAGGTCGACAAACACCTCGCGCAAGTCACGATGCACTGTGGTCAGTCGTTCGGGTACCAGCAGTGGTTCCTGTTCGACACCGTGTGGGCGGCCGCTCACCCGGACCTGGCCCAGTCACTGCTGCGCTACAGCAATCACTGGGATCCACTCGAGGACTGAAAGCAGCCGAGCCATCAGCTCCGATCGTCAGGACGAGCGAACGCTGATCGGGCGTGCGGCCAGCGGCATGAGCGTGTGGTTCGCGGCCAGGGCCGCCGTCTCCGTGGTCTGGTGCTAGTCCGCGGTGGTCCTGTCCAGGATCTCTTGTATGTGATCGACCGTCAGGGCCGGGTTGGCCGCAGCGGCCTCGGCCAGTTCGGGATCGTTGAGAAGCGCGGTGACCCGCGGTGCCGGAAGGCGTGGGCTGCCTGCCATCGCCTGTCGCACGGTGACGTCCGGGTCGGTGCTGAGTCGGTCGACGAGTTCGGGGTCGGCGTCCGGGTCGAGGGCGACGAGCCGTCGTACCGCCGGGTCCGGGTTGTCGGCGAAGCGGGCCAGTCCCTCGGTGGGAAACTGTGGCAGCTCGCTGAGCCGGTCCCGGCCGCAGCAGCCGTACTCCAGGTAGCAGCGCAGCAGCAACGCCGGCGGCGCGGCCGGGTGGTGCTGGGCGAGCAGGACCCGTACGCCCAGGTCGGGGTCGTCGGCGAGCATGGCGACGACGTCCGCCGGCAACTCGGCGTTGCGGGCCGCTCGTCGGCGCAGCAGCGGATTGACCGAACGGGCCCAGCGCAGCGCGTCGGTGACCTCCCACGCAGCATCGTCGGGATACGGGACCCACCGGCAGCGGACGTCCGCGGAGCCGAAGTGGCCATCGCCCGGCACAGTGGTCACGTCGATGTCGATGCCGGCCCGCTGCTGCTCGGTGAGGCCGGGATGGGTGGAGACAGCGGTGCGGACCTCGACCGCTGAGTCGGTGGTGAGCCTGACGACCTGGTCGCCGGTCAGGTCGACGCGACCGGTGACTCCCTGCCGGACCGACGGGTCGGGGTGGCGCAGCAGCGTTTCGACCACGTCCGGCGGAACGCTCGGGTTCTTGCCCATCACCCGCAGCGCAGCCGTGTCGCCGCTGGCCAGCACCTGATCGATCAGCGCCCGGGACAGTGGACGGCGCAGCACGTACCAGAAGGCGTGACAGTGCTGATCCGGCAGATCCGCAGGCTCCATCACCCGCTGCCGGTACGCGACGGACGCCACGGCGGTCGCTCGTACGTCGGGCGCCTCATCCTCCAGCAGCGCCTGGCGCGACCGCTCGTCCAGCCAGTACAAGGAACCGGCCGCGAATCGGCGCACGCCCGGCCGGGGGTGCGCGGCGGCCAGCCGGAACAGACGCCGGTCATACCTGGTCGCTTCGAACAACTCGCCGATCAATTCCTCTCGGCTGAACGGCATGTCGGGGGGCGGACCGTCGAGCTCGGCCAACAACCTGACCAGCACGTCGTCGGGCAACGGCTCCTGACCGGGTCGGCCGAACGCGCGCATTCTCACCCGCCACGCCGGGTCGGCCAGCAGCTTGGCGCGCGCCAGGGCGTCGACTTGCGGATGGGCGGCCAGCGCTCCGCGGATCCTGGGCGAAGAATGGTGCAGCATCGCATCCCGCACCGGCGGCGGCAGCTCACGGCGGCGTCGTAGCCCATCGCACACCTGCTCCGGCCACGAATCCACCAGCCGCAACAGCGCGTAGACCGGCGCTGCCGGGTTTCTCGCCAGCCCTCGCAGCAGGGGTGAAGGAGACGAACACCGATCCAGCCAGGCATCACCGATCATCGACTGCACGTTACGCCCGCGCTTCTCGTCAAGGTATCCACCTATCGGCATGTCCGGAGGCGGGCACCGGCGATCCGGTTACCCTCCCGCGACGAGCGCATCGCGGCATGAGCGTGCATCCGGCCGCCTCGGATGTGCGTCACGATGCGTCATGGCTCGCCATTGGCCGCCGTACAGTTGGTGGGGAGATCACGGAGTGCAGCCGAGCCGAGGCTGGCTTGTCGGTGTGCGGCCCTAATGTGTGGTGCATGACGCGATATGTCGACGAGGATCTGCACGGTGCAGAGTTCCGCGAGTGTGACCTGACCGGGGCGCGCCTGATCGGTGTCGTCATGCAAGACGTCGTGATCGACGGGCTGGTCACCAACCTCGTGGTGAACGGTGTCGAAGTCACGCAGTACGTCGAAGCAGAGCTCGACCGGCGTCATCCGGTCCGGGCGCTGATCCGCTCCGAGGACCCTGCCGACCTGCGCGAGGCAGCACGTCAGCTCCATACCGGCTGGGCCGCCACGATCAAGCGGATCCGCCAGACGCCCGGCATCGAGCGCCGCAGCGTGAACGACGAGTGGTCAGCGGTACAGACCTTGCGCCACCTAGTCTTCGTCCACGACTCGTGGTTCCGCCGCTGCTGCCTGGGCTCGACACAGCTGTTCACGCCGATGGGCATCGGGACGAGCGTCGAGCCCTACAGCGGAGCGCACGGGCTTGACCTCTCGTCCGACCCGGCCCTGGACGAGATAGTGAGCGTGCGTGACGCACAGGCCGCCGAGCTGGCGGCCTGGCTCGACAAGGTCACCGCTGTACAACTAGCCGCGCGAGCGCCGGTGCCCGACGACGATGTCTGGCCGCCGTACGCCCGGGGCCGCTCGGTGCGGCAGTGCCTCCGCACGGTGCTCAACGAGACCTTCGAGCACCACGGCTTCTGCGTCCGCGACCTCGACCTGATTTCGGCACAGGACCGCTGAGTAGGGCCGGCCGTCGACCCGACCTCTTGCCCATGCGGGTATCGCTGATTGTCTGCGCGCTGCCGAGCTGCTGACCCCGGAGCTGGACGCGGCACTTCTGGAGTATCCGGCGGCTCTGGCTTACATGTTCTCCGGGCGGGCGGCCGTGGAGGATCGGCGAGATCTGTCGAGGGCCGAACACGCGCGCTTCGGCATGAGCGGACGTCGCCGGCCTGCGAACTCGAGCCACGGGTACTGAAGCTTTCGGGCACGCCGAAGAGGTCACCGAGGCAGAAGCCCCACTCCGAGGGCTGCTGATGGGATTCGAGTCTCAGCATGTGGGGGTCCGTCGTGTGGGGAACGCACGCTACTCATTTGGCCTCTGGACTACGGCTGCGACTTCCTCTTTGCCATCGGCACACCTCTCGCCTTCGGTTAGGTCCGGCATACTCGCGGGCGTGAACTCGCCGTTGGAAGCCTTCGCGGGACTGCTGGATCGTTCCGTTCGGGAAATTGCCACCCTGGCGTCGGACGCCCGCACCTTCGACGCGACCCGCATCGGTCGCCTCGCCGACATCTGGGACAACAACACCGTGCCGCTGGTAGGCGCGGCTTGTGCTCCTTGGCCGCTTCGATCCAGGAGCGCCAGCGCCGGGCTGCGGTGGATGGCTGAACTCGGGGCAGACCGACGCAAGCTGATTGTCGACCTGGACCCAAGTTTGGACACGGTACTTCCCCCCGCGAGGCCGCAGCGCTCCATACATCGGGACTACCAGGGGCAAGTCTTCCCGGGCGCGATCCCGCTTACCGCAGAGATCGTTGCTGCGCTGGACCAGGACTACGACCTCGCCAGCGGGACCGTGCGCTCCCTCACGGTGCGGCCGGCGGCCCAAGGCTTGAAGGTGCATCTGACCTTGGCCGCTCCGCGGCGATTCACTCCCAGTATCGGACGTGTCGCGCGGGACGGGTCGAGGAAACCCTGGCCGGCCGCACCGTTGAAGTTCACCTTCGACGGCGTCGCCGACCTGCAGTTCAACGCCGACGATCGGCTCGGGATGACCGTAAGCCGCACCAGCGTCGGGGCAGCCGTGACGATCGGGCGCACCGGACGCCTCCAGGCGATCAAGGCCACGGTCTGGCCCGACGACCCCCGATGGCACGAGTCGACAGCGGGAAAGGCGGCCGACCTCACCACGCCGCACGAACGGCCGCAACGGCGGAAGCCGGCAGGGACGTCGACCCGGACCGCACCGCAGCAGGCAGCCGCCCGAGCGCTCGTCATGTTGATGAGCCACGCTCGGCTCGTCCACCACTATCCGAATCTGGCCGCCGGCGTTCCGATCCTCGACATCTGCCGTGTCGCGGCCGACGCCGGCAGTGCAATCCTGGCCGCGAGCGCCCGCCACGGAGCAGCGCGCCAGAATGCCTTCGCGGAGCTTGACCAACGGTGGCGTCACGTACCACCCACGATGGCACCTGACCCGGTCCGATCCGGCCCGGCCCTGCTGCGCCATGCGCAGTACGACGAGCCCCACGACGACCACGACGTCCCTCGCCACGGCTGTGCCGTCCTACTCGCCGCCGTGCCGGGCGCAGACCCCGCAGCACCATGGGCCCTCGCCAGCGAGGAGATCACGCAACCCTCGCGGTTCCAGATCACCAGCGCCGCGTTCGACGGTGTGCAGCGCATCCATCACGATGGCAGGACCCTGCGCATCGCCGACGATCTCGTCGTCCATTGAATCGCACGGTCGGGCTGCTCGTGGGCGTCGAATCGCCGCCCTCTCGCCAGCAGACCGCTGACTAATACCTGCCGACAACCGCTCGGCCCATCATGGCCCGTGGCTGGGCTCGCCCGCCTCTGCAAGCCGGGACTGACCCGACGAGCCTTGTGCGCACCATCCGCCCCGGGTCAGGCGCCCGCTGGCTCGCGAGGCGCTTGCCACGACCGGGTCATGATCTCTTGTCGGCTCGGATTGGCTGACTTCTTGTCAGTCGCGGCGGCCGTCGGTCAGGTGGAGCTGACGTAGACCCGGGCCGAAGGCGGCGACATGGTGCGCGCTGCCGTGGTGCGCCTCCGACGGCGTGAACCGGCCCTCACTGACGGCCATGTCGAAGGCGCCCCCGATGCCGTACTCGGCCAAGATCCCCGTCACCTGATGCTCGGCTGCCCAGGCGAGTCCGGCGTCGAGGGTCTCGAAAACCCCGCAGGCGTATCGGGCGCGGTCGCCGTGGAACACCCAGACCGCAGACCTGAGCGGGCTTCGCTGGTCGGCGGTCGGTCTGCGGCGTAGGCCCTCCGGCGTGAGCGACAACGAGCCGAGGAAGCTGCCTGAGCGATGACGTACGGCCAGGACCACCGGTTCAGGGTGCACCCCTTCGAGCCCTGTCCCGGCTGGGGTGTTCGCGAAGGCGTTCCACAGGTGGAAGCAGATCAGGTCGTGGGCGGGATCAGCCGTGGTGTAAACGAGGGTCTTGGGGAAGAAGGGGTTGGTTCCGCCGATCCACAGCGACGGGGGCCCGAACGTCTCGATGAGCTCAGACAGCGTCCGATCCTGCGTCACCCACTCCCCGACATCCGTACGCAACTGCTGAAACTCGGCCTCCGACAGCGCCCGGTCCAACTCGAGCCAGCCGAGGCGATCGGCGATCTCGGCATAGACGGAGGCCGTGGCATCACGTAGGGCATCCGCCGGAAGGACGTTGCTGTAGGCGCCCATGACACCCGTCGGGGCGAACGCGTCGCGCTCACGGAGCCCCTCGCACTCCGCCCGCCATCGCGTCAGGCTGCCATCCACCGCGGCCATCGCCTCCAACAGCAGCCGTTCGGCCATCTCGTCCCTACCGTACATACCAGGACGACGAAGGACCCCGTTCACCTGCGCCAGATGGTGCCGGCGTACCTCACAGAGACCGGCCTCGGAAGCTTCACCGCTACTCATCGCCGCCGATCATGACACCTCAACGACCTCCGGGCACGCGGTCATTGGCAGAGGGGCGTCGCCAGCGCGCGAAGCGGAAGCGCCGATGCATTCGGGCAGGTCGAAGAGGTCACGACCCAAGAGGCCATGGCCAGAGGGTTGGCCATGGGATTTGCGTCTCAGCAGCCGGAGCCCCGACAAGACTCCGCCATGATTGCCTGGCGGGAGGTGGGAGACGGCGAGCACTGACCGATCTGGCGGGCCGCCGCGTCGGAGCGGGTGCTGCGTGACCTCGTCCGGACTGGCTTC